>DATIEU010000208.1:0-6271 GCA_035455565.1 Steroidobacteraceae bacterium
CTCGGGTGCTTGCCTTTCAGGCCCGAGCAAAATACAGCCGTCGCGAGGCATGCATGTGCGCCCAGTAAGGTCTCTTATCGTCACCTCTATCCTGTCCGGGCTGCTGTCGATAGGGAATAGCGTTGCTCTTGCGACCGATGAGCCATCGATGGACGCCCAGCGCACAGAGCGGCGAATTGTGCTTTTCCGGCCAGGCGTACATACACCACCCGGCGTATCCGCTCGCGCGCTCGCCCAACTCGAAAAGAACGAGTTTCAGCGCGAGTTCTACTTCTCGCGGTGGGTGCAACTAAACGACATCGATCACGCTAGTGCCGCCCCCGGGGACCGAGTAGTGTTTGAAGTTGGCCCGGGTGAACCATTCGAACTGGTGCTCTCACAAGTCGTCATTGATCCGGGTGACGGCGGAACCTTCTGGTACGCGAGATTCCCGGATGAGCCCGCCAGTGTTCTGAACATCATCTTTCTGCGCCCACAAGGAACGAAGAAGAATGTCGCATTCTGGGGAGCAGGGTTTCAGATTCCACAGCAAGGACGCCAATTCACAGTACAGACAGCGGACGACTTGCCGGGCTGGGCAATGCTACGAGAGATCAAGCCAGGCTCGGGCACTCATCTCGACAATTCACAAGATGTTCCAAGTGCGGCAGAACAGGAAGAAATGAGAAAGGAACGTGATCGCCTGAAGGACGCTGAATCCGCAAAGAAATAGATCCACCTTTGAGCGGATGCGCCGTTCGGGTTTGATGGATGGTGCCGGGAAGAGGACTCGAACCTCCGACCCGCGCATTACGAATGCGCTGCTCTACCAGCTGAGCTATCCCGGCAGGGGCGCGAATTGTAGAAGATCAGGCCTTGCGCCGCACGCGGATCACGATGTCGACGCCCGCGAGCTCGGTGCCCTGGGGCAGCTCCGGCAACCGGCGAAATTCGACCTCGGGCACACCGACGTCGGTGAGCTCGCCGGTGTCGAGATTGTGGAAGTGATAGTGCAGCGCTGTGTTGGAGTCGAAACAGGCACGGGTCGAATCGATGTTCACCTGCCGCACCAGGCCACAGGCGGCAAAGAGATTGAGCGTGTTGTAAACGGTCGCCTTCGAGATGCGCGCGCCGACACCGCGCAATCCGTCGAGCAATTGCTCGGCCGAGAGATGCTGGGCGGAGGCGAACATGAGCTCGCCCACGCGGATGCGCTGCTCCGTAGGGGTAATGCCATGCGCCTGGAGCATCCGCACCACGTCCTCGCGGTTTGCCAGGCGCTGCGGGGGGTGGGATGACATGGTCGCGCATTATACGGTGTTGTCTCTGCTTGTGAATCAGCGGCTTGGCAGCGGTCCCGACAATACCGGGCGTTTGCCGCGGATTGGCGCATGGACGCCGCACGAGGCCGGGCGGCAGCGTGGCTGGTGTTGGCAAGGAGGCCGACATGCCAGTTGCACGCCTGGGGACGCCGTCATCGCCACCCTGTCTGGCCAGCGGGACGGGGAAAAGATCAAGCGGAATCACGCTGCTGGAGCTGCTGATCGTGATGACGCTCGTCGCGATCATTCTCGGGGCCGGGGCACCCAGCTTTCGCGAGTTCGCCCTGAATGCCCGCCGCGCCGAGCAAGTCAACGCCCTGCTCCGCGGCCTGCATGTCGCGCGCAGCACCGCGATCCTCCGCGCCGAGCCGATCGTGCTCTGCAAGAGCGGCGGCGGTAGCCAGTGCCTCACCGATGCGCGCGCCTGGAGCGATGGCTGGCTCATGTTCGCCAACCGCGATCGCGACTCGCCACCGCGCGTCGATCCTGGCGAAAGCGTCCTGGCGATACAGCCACCCACCGAACGCATCGTCGTGCGCGCCAATCGCAACGCGGTCATCTACTGGCCGTTTGCGCTCGCGGGCACGACCGTGAGCTTCGTGTTCTGCGACGAGCGTGGACCGAGCGCGGCGCGCGCCATCATCGTTAGCCAGACCGGGCGCCCACGCGTCTCGAATCGCGATGCTGCAGGGCGTCCGTTGTGGTGCGAATAGGGGAAACCATGTAGTTCGCGCGCGTTAAGTTCACTGTTCGCGCCGTTCGTCGGCCACAGAAATCCGCCGATCGGAACTGGCAATTGCTGCGTGGCACGCGCCGATATAGTTCACGCCATGGGGCGAAAAAGAACCCAAAGCGGCTTCACCCTACTCGAGCTCATGATCACGTTGATGGTCGCCGGCACCATCCTCGGGATGGCGGCGCCCAGCTTCCGCGAGTTCGTCCTGAATAGCCGGATGACCGGGTCGGCGAACGACCTCCTCACCTCTCTCAATCTCGCGCGTTCCGAAGCGATCAAGCGGCAGCGCCCGGTGGCGATCTGCCCGTCGCTCGATCCGCGAGCCTCGCCGCCCACTTGTCGCGGTGCCGCCATCTGGTCGGACACCGCGTCACAAGCCGGTCTCGTGCTCTGGGAAGACACGAACGGCGATGGCACTCCGGCTGCGGGCGAAGCCGTCATCGCACCGCAGGACATTCTCGGCGCATCGCTCACGGTGCGCTCGAACTTCAACGCCGTCGTCTACCAGCCGAACGGCTTCGCCGACGTGCCCGGCAACCCCGCCGTGCGTGTCGTGCTCATCTGCGATGAGCGCGCCAATAGCAGCACCGGCGACAGTTATCGCAAGCGTCTCATCAGCGTGAATCGCACGGGCCGTTCCGAGGTCCTGAAGGGCGTCGCGGCCGTCGACCTGCTCGAGGACGAAGCCTTCGGCGACA
Source organism: Steroidobacteraceae bacterium (assembly GCA_035455565.1). Lineage (GTDB taxonomy): Bacteria > Pseudomonadota > Gammaproteobacteria > Steroidobacterales > Steroidobacteraceae > DATBVX01. The sequence continues at coordinate 2,736 of DATIEU010000208.1, forward strand.
CGGGTAACTGTCCAGGGACCTGACATGAAAGCACGCACAGGGGGGTTCAGCATCGTCGAAGCGTTGGTCGCGCTGGTCGTGCTGTCGGTCGGCATGCTCGGCATCGCGGCGCTCTACGTCGAGAGCCTGCGCGCCGGACGCTCCGCGGTCTATCACACGCAAGCGGTGAATCTCGCCGCCGACATGGCGGATCGCATCCGCGCCAATCGCACCAACAACCCCAATGTGTGGCGCCTCGACGCCGGCGGCACGCCCGCCCTGGTCAATTGCCAGACCGCGACCTGCAATCCACAACAGCTGGTGCAGGACGACCAGGCGCGCTGGCTGGAGGCAATCGACCGACAGCTGCCCGGGGACACGGCGCTGGGAACGCCCGACGGGACCATAGCCGTCGATCCGGCGGCGGTCCCCACCCGCTACACGATCACAGTCCGCTGGTCCGAGCCCGGTGACAACCAACTCAGCTACGTCCTGACGATGCAGATATGAAGAAGAATACGTACTTTGCCCGCGGCCTGAGCCTCATCGAGCTGATGGTGGCGCTCGTCATCGGTTCGATCCTGATGATCGGCGCCGTCAGCGTTTACGTGCAGAGCCGCAAAACCTTCGCGGTCAACGAAGCCGTGGCGCGACTCCAGGAAAACGCACGCTACGCGCTCAGCATGATCGAGCCCGACCTGCGGCTCGCCAACCACTGGGGCCTCACGAGCGATCCGCTGATGATCACCGGCACGGTCGGCAACGTGCCGATGGCCGTTGGCGGTGCGGCCGCCGCGTGTGGCGCGAATTTCCCGATCGACCTGCGCCGCGCGGTCGACGGCGCCAATGACATCAACGAGGGTAGCTGGCCGCTCGCCTGTGGTGCGAACAATGGTGTGCGCGATACCAGCGACCTGATCGTCATACGGCGCGCCGGCACCGAATCGGTCCCCGCCGATGCGCAGAAGCTCCAGGTATTCACCACGCGCGCCGGCGGCGCGAGCCGCGTCTTCCAGTCGGACTCGGAGCCCGCGCCGATCGTCAACACCCCGCCCTTCGGTCCGAACGCCGAGGTCCACGATCTCATCGTGCGCGCCTACTACATTGCTGATGATGCGCAGACGCAGCCGGGACTGCCGACACTGCGTCGCAAGGACCTGGTCGCGGGCCCGTCCTTCCAGGACGAAGAGATCATGCCGGGTATCGAGAACATGCAGGTGCAGTTCGGCATCGACCTGGGCGGGCCGGACACCGATGGCAACGGTTTTCCGGATTTCTACACCGGCGTGCCGGCGCGCTACGTCAATCCCGGCGACCCGCTACTCAACACCGCGCTCGTGGTGACCGCGCGCATCTGGCTGCTGGTGCGTGCGGCGGACCTCGAAGTGGGCTTCGCCGACACCAACGCTTACAGCTTCGGCAACGTACAGAACTACATTCCCAACGATGGCTTCAGGCGCCTGCTCGTCTCGCGCACGATCCAAGTCAGGAACACACAGCTATGACCCGCAGCAATCGGCGCCGCCTCGCGGCGCGTGCACGCAAAGGACAACGAGGCGCCGCGCTCATCGTCGGCATGGTGTTGCTCGTCGTACTGACATTGCTCGCCATCTCCGGCATGAACACGGCGACCACCGAGCTCCTGATGGCCGGCAACGAGAAGTACCAGGAGAACGCCTTTCAGGCCGCCGAGACCGGCATCGAGCGCACCATCGCCACCACCGCGTTCAATCCGGCCGCTGTGCCGCCAGCGGTTCCGCCGCCGCCGATCGACCTCGGTGACGGCAGCACCTACGAGGCGGTCGTCCTGCCGCGCGGCGCGTACGGCCCGCCGCCCAATTACAGCCTCGGCAGCAGCTTCGCTACCGAGCACTTCGAGATCCAGAGCACCGGCAATTCACTGCGCAACGCGACCTCAACCCACACCCAGGGACTGTTCTTGATCGTCCCCAGTGGCAACTGAAGCGACCGGAACGCACTCAGGGAGCCCGACATGAAGCTCAACCGCATGCTTGCAGTGATCCTCGGCGTCGCCGTCATCGGCGGCACCGTCGAGGCGAAGCCCGGATTGAAGGTCGCCGAGCAGGCCATAGAGACCACGACCTTCGTGGTCAGTCTGCCGGACGGTGACAACGGTTCGATGGCAGTGAAGTCCTGCGCGCAGTGCAAGCCGGTGCTGCTCAGGCTGACGTCGCGCTCCACGTTCCTGCTGGGAAGCACCCCGGTCCAGTACAAGGAATTTCTCCAGCGCGCCCGGGGCTCGGAAAACCTGGGCCTCAACATTTTCTACGACGGCAAGAGCGGCAACATCACGCGGCTGCGCATCAACGGTGTGCGCCGCGCACCCGCGCCACGACAGGTTTCGCGTCCGACATGAACAGAATTTTCGAGGAAGAACACATGCGGCTCCCACTCCAGCGCGTGCGCGGCTTTTGCGCCGGCCTCGCGCTGACGATCGTCTGCGGCACACCGGCCATGGCCGACGACACCGAGATCTTCGTCGGCTCGCAGGGCGACGTCCGGCCCAACATCATGTTCATCCTCGACACCTCGGGCAGTATGGACGGCCTGGTGACGACGCAGCAGGAGTACGACCCGGCCACCACTTACAGTGGCAATTGCGACCCGAGCCGCGTCTATTGGCGCCGTGACACGGGTGATCCGCTGAACTGCAGCGACGATCAGTGGTTCGACATCTCGCAGCTCACGTGCGACGCGGCGGTGCAAGCACTCGCGCAAGCCGGGAGCTTCGTCGCCACCCGCGCGGCTCAGTGGGACCCCGATGACACGCGCTGGGAGAACATCCGCTTGGATCGGAAGGATCAGCCGGTCGAATGCCGCACGGATGCGGGCGTGCACGGCGAGAACGCCGGCGATGACGAGGTATGGGCGTTCAACAGCGGCCAGCCCGGCGTGCGCTGGACATCAGTCGAGGCCGATCAGCTCGACTGGGACAGCTCGAGCAACAACGTCAACCGCACCTACACGTTCTACAACGCCAACTACCTCAACTGGTGGTTCTTCCCGCCGACCGCCAACCGCACGCGTCTCGACATCGTGCAGGAGGCGGCCAGCAACGTGGTGCGGAGCCTCAGCGACGTCAACATCGGTCTCATGCGCTACAGCAACAACGGCGGCGGCGGCGACACCACGGCCGAGGGCGGCATGGTCACCTTCCCCACCTCGAGCGTTGACGATTTCCGCGACGAGCTCGTGGCCAGCATCCAGAACAACACCGCCGACGGCTCGACGCCGCTTTCCGAGACGCTCTATGAAGCGCATCAGTACTTCTCGGGCGGGAACGTCTTCTTCGGTGTGAACTCGCGCGTGTTCCCGGGCACGCGCTTCGTCCCGAACCCGAACCCGCCGCCTCCCGATATCGAGGTCGACGGCGCGCTGCCGAGCGTGCCGGACTCGCGCGATCCTGCCGACAACAATCAATACCTGAGCCCGATGAGCCAGTCGTGCCAGCGGAACTTCATCGTTTACCTGACGGACGGCGAACCGACTGCGGACAACAGCGCCGACGACGAGATCCAGGGGTTGATCGGTGCCAC
>DATIEU010000209.1:0-3051 GCA_035455565.1 Steroidobacteraceae bacterium
TCTGTGTCAGGATCCACTTCCGCACGCCGCTCCCAGGCGTGGGCGAGGAAATCCAGGTACTCCGCCGTGTGCACGGCGCGGAGCGGCTCCAGCCCATGATCTGCCGCCTCGGCCAGCTCAAACCCGGCACGTCCGAGCGCATTACTCAGGACGCGAACGCGCTCCGCCGTTTCGGGATGTGCGATCGTCTTGCCGCGCCGGAAGTAGGTTTTGGGCTCGTGTTCGATCGAGGCCGGCGAATGAAACACTTGCATGGTACGCATTGTTACTCATATTCGGTTTGCGGGTCTGCGACCATACTTGACTCCACCCTGACGACGCATTCCGATCTGGACAGCCCGCACCCATGCAGTGGCGCAACACCGACAAGTCCTACGGCACCGTGCCCCAGACGCTGCACTGGCTGATCGTCATCGGGCTCATCGCCTCGTATTTCCTGTCCGAAGCGGCCGAGCACGACGAAGCCTCCGCGTTGATGAGCGTGCACCGCTCTGTGGGCATCACGATTCTCGTGCTGGCAGTGCTCCGCGTCGTGTGGCGCCTGGCGGATCGGCGGCCGCTCTGGCCCGCCACCATGGCTGGCTACGAGCGCCTGATCGCACGCGCCACTCACTGGACCTTCTACGCGCTGCTGTTCGCCCTGCCGATCACGGGATGGATGCTGTCCTCGACTGAGGGCGACCCGGTGCGTTTCTTCGGGTTGTTCGAGCTGCCGCCCCTCCTCTCGCCGGCCGGTGAGGAGATGCTCGAGGAGTTGCACGAGACGCTCTTCAATGTGCTCCTCGCATTCGCGGTGCTGCATATTGTCGGAGCCCTGAAGCACCATCTCTGGAATCGAGACGACGTACTGCGCAGCATGCTGCCCGCTCTCGGCAGTCGTCGTCATGACGATGCATCGACGCGCGGGGTCAGCGACTAGCAGTCGAGGCGTGAGCCTCCATGACGACGGGCGGCACGACCTCCCTCTCCCATTCGGCCAACGACCCGTTGAGCCGGCGCACCACGTCGGGGTGCTGCGCAGCCAGGTCCCGTTGTTCGCCGACGTCATCGACAAGATCGAACAGGAGGAGCTGCCTGCCATCGACGAGCAGTTTCCACTTTCCTGACCGCGTCGCCTTCTGCAGGCGATCCGGGCGCACGATTCGCCAGAACAACTGACGGTCGACCAGGGGCTGGGCTCCGGCGAGGATCGGCAGGATATCGATACCATCCAAGCGAGTGTCTGCCGGGATCACCGCGCCGCACGCTGCGACGATCGATGCAGTGAGATCCATGGTCACTGCAACCTGCGGCGAGGTCGCGCCAGTCGGCAGGCGCGCCGGCCATCGCAGGATCAGTGGTACCCGGATGCCGCCTTCCCAGAGCGTGCTCTTGCGATGACGCAGTGGTCCGTTGTCCGAGAGCCATTCACCGCCGTTGTCGCTCGTGAACACCACCAAGGTATTCCGGGAGAGGCCGCGGCGATCGAGCTCGGCGAGAATTTCGCCGATACCTCGGTCGACGCGCTCCAGCATGCGCACATAGTCGCCGCGCGTGGCGGGCTCGGGATCTTCGGGGCCCTGGTAGAGCCTCAGGTCGTCTTTCTCTTGGGGTCGCGGCACGGCATAGGGATCGTCCGGACGTCGATCGGGAGGCTCGAATGGCCAATGTGGAGCGTTGTAGGCGATTTCGATAAAAAAGCGCTCCGTCGCGTGGGCACCGATGTAGCGCACCGCCCGCTGCGTGATCTCATCGGTGAGATAGTCCGGGCTTTGGACGGAGCTGGTGTTCTCGAAGAGATCGCGCACACCGTCACCGCGTCGATGCGAATAGAAGTCGACCGCGCCGCTCAGTAACCCGAAGAATTCTTCGAACCCATGCGCGTTGGGGCCGAACTCCGGCTTGAATCCCAGGTGCCACTTGCCCACCAGGGCCGTGGCATAGCCGGCGTTCTTGAGGAGCGCCGGTAGCGAGGCACCGGTCACTTCGAGCCCACGATCCTGCTCGTTCGAACCCAGGGGCCATTCGAGGCCCACACGCTGCTGATAGCGACCGGTGATGAGCGCCGCACGAGTGGGCGTGCAGTTCGGCCCATTGGAGTAGGCATCGGTCAGGCGTACCCCCTCGCGAGCCAGGCGATCCAGATTCGGTGTCCGCGCATCGCGGACGCCATAGCTGCCGATATCCGCGTAACCCAGGTCGTCCATCAGGATCAGGACCACGTTTGGCCTTTCTGGGGGTTGCGGGTTTTCGACCGGCGCCGCGTGAACAGTCACGGGCAGCGCGCACGCCGCGAGGAGTGCCATGCATGCAGCCCGGGCTGTCGTCATTGCAGACCGTTGGCCGTTTCGCGGATCAGCCAGTCGACCACTGCGAGCAGCGCTTCGCGCTCGGTCGCACCGCGCGAGCGCGCATCTTCGAAGACCTTGACCTGCCGGTGCGCACTCGTGCCGCGCTTGAGGATCGTGCGCGCGTGAGCGATATCGTCGGTGCAGCCCATCGCCTCGGCATCCTCGCGCACGAGCTCGAGCAACTCCTCCAGCAGATCGCTGAAGGATACGAGCTCGCCCTTGGCGAAATCGAGCAATCCTTCATCGAAGCTATAACGCATCGCGCGCCAGCGATTCTCGTACACCAGCATGTCGGCATAGATGCGCCAGCGCTGGTTGTTGCGGCGGAGGCGGAACAGCATGCGCAGCAGGCACACGTTGAGGGCCGCGAGCGCTATGGCATCGTCGATGCTCGTGCACACGTCCATGATGCGCGTCTCGAGCGTCGGATAGCGCCAGCTCGGCCGCAGGTCCCACCAGATCTTCGAGGTATCCTGGATCAGGTTGTTGTCGACGAGCGCCCGGATGTGACGCTGGTACTCGGCGTAACTCGCGAAATGCTCCGGAAGACCGGTCCGCGGCAGCGAGCTGAATACGGTGAGCCGGAATGACTTGAGACCGGTCTGCTCGCCCTCCCAGAACGGCGACGAGCAGCTGAGCGCCAGCAAGTGCGGCAGAAAGTAGGCGAGCTGGCTCATCAGGTCGATCCTGAGCTCGTCATCCTCGATGCCCACGTGCACGT
>DATIEU010000210.1:0-2099 GCA_035455565.1 Steroidobacteraceae bacterium
GCGCGCCACGAAGACACGAAGGCACGAAGTTTTAACTTCAGTTGTTCTTGAGTATGAAGGTCTCAGGTGCCTTCGAGGCTGCTTGTTTTTCGCGGTTAGCAGGCATCAAATTTCGAGCAGGCGCGATGGCACTGAGGCCGTGATACTCAAGCACACTTGAAGTTAAGACTTCGTGCCTTCGTGCCTTCTATGAAGCGGCTGGTCGTTGTCAAGTACCTCGTTCGAAATAATGTTCTGCTCCGGCGCCAGCACGCGTCAGCGTGCTGGCGATAACCGCTGATGGTTCACACGCGGGCCGCGCGGTCCAGGGGCGCCGCAGGCGACGCGCGACGCGCGCGCAGCCCTGGACGGCGTGGTCCGCGTGTGAGACGAGGTGCTGCTGCCGTCTGCCACATCGTGGTGCGGAGTCGCACGAGGCGAGCTCCATCAGCCTTCTATACGCGCTCGACAAGGGCGCTGTCATGCGCCGGCGCAGGGTGTGATGCGAGGAAGGGGCCGGCGCGCATTCTTCGTGACGGCTCTCGTCGTGCGGCCATGGCACGAACCGCGCGCGGCCCCGGCAGTTGGCAATACCTCTCACGGATCCCTCACCCTCCGACGAATCCCCGTCAGGCGGCGATCGCCGCGCGCGGGGCCCGCACCCGAAAGTCCTGGTCATCGCGCCACATCGCATACAGGATGCGCGTCAGGCGCCGGGCGAGGGCGACAATGGCAATCCGGCGACCGCGGCGCGCCGCCAGCGCGTGCGCCCAGGTGCGCAAGGCTGCACCCTCGGCCGTCTTCCCTCGCCAAATCACCCAACTCGCTTGGACTACCAACGCGCGCAGCTCGCGCGGCCCGTGCTTGGTAATGTGGCCCTTGTGCTGCCGCTCGCCCGAGCTATCCTCCGACGGCACCAATCCGACAAACGCACTCGCGCGACGGGCGTCCCCGCCAAACCGGGCGGGATCATCGAGCGTGGCCTCAAACGTCAGCGCCACCACCGGCCCCACACCCGGGGCCGTCATCAGCCGCTGCGCCACCGGGCTTGCGCTCGCACGGGCCTCGACCCGTTCTTCCGCGGCCTGCAGCTGCTGATTGAGCTCCGCCACCAGCGCCCGCAACGGCGCGATCACCGCCTCGAGGGCCGCGGGCAGCGTCACCGCTGCCAGACGCGTCACGAACCGATCCGCCGACCCGCTCGGCAGGCGAATCCCCTCCTGGCGCACCAGGCTGCGGACCAGGCTGATCACGCCGCTCCGCATCCGCACCAGATGGGCCCGCACCCGCAGTTCGCGGCGCAGCTGCCGTCGCGGCGCCGACACCCGATGGGCCGGCCGAAACACGTCCAGCCGATTAGCCTCGGCCAACGCCGTCACATCCCGTTCATCCGTTTTGATGCGCCTGGTGCGCGACCCATACATCGGCGCATAGTTCGGATCCGCCACCACGACCTCATGCCCCAGCGCCTCGAGCGCCTGCGCCACCCACTCACTCTCCGTGCTGCTCTCGAGCAGAATGCGCATCCGCGGCCGATCGCCAAACACCTGCATGAAGGCGTCTCGTCGCGTGTCGATCCGTCCTTTCCACACCACCGCCCCGTCGTCCGTCACGATCCGAATTTGGCTCTTGCGTGCGTGCAGATCGATGGCACCATATTCCATGGCTGGCTGCTCCTTCATGAGTGCTCTGTTGATGCAGAGCGACACTCCGTTTGTGGAGCGCAAGCTACCACGCTAGGTAGCAGTCAGCCGCTTCATCTCATCTTCGTGGTTCGCTCTTAGACAAGAATCTCGTGCAGCACGGTCCCGGCGACGTCCGTGAGGCGGAAGTCGCGGCCGCTGTACTGGTAGGTGAGCTTCGTGTGATCGATGCCCATCAGGTGGAGAATCGTCGCGTGCAGGTCGTGCACATGCACCGGCTTGTCGACGACCTTGAAGCCGAAGTCGTCGGTGGCGCCGTAGGTGATGCCGCCTTTCACGCCGCCGCCCGCCAGCCACACGCTGAAGCCAAACGGATTGTGATCGCGGCCGCTCTGCTGCGGCACCATCCCGCCGACCTCGACGACGGGCGTGCGGCCGAACTCTGATCCGCACACGACCAGCGTGTCCTTGAACAGC
>DATIEU010000211.1:0-17050 GCA_035455565.1 Steroidobacteraceae bacterium
CTTCGCGACCTGGACCGCGGGCTCGGGGCGCGACCACAGGATGAAACCGATGCCGACCGCAAGTACCACGGCGGCCGCTGCCGCGAGCCATTGCACGCGGCCGCGACGCTGACTCGCCACACCCGCACGCCATTCGGCATGAACCCGGGCGCGGGCACGCGCCATCTGTTCCGGCTGCGGCATGGCGCGCGGTCCTGCCGCGCGCACCAGGGCGGCCAGCGCGTCACTGCTGGGGTCGTCGTTGGGATCGTCGGATTCCGGACGTGTGTCTTTCATGCGGTGCTCCCCCGCGCCAGAACATCGGGCACATCGTCGCCCGTCACGCTCGACCATGCGTCCCTGAAGGCGCGCCGCGCCCGCGCCAACAGCGATTCGGCCGCGAGCGGCGTCACTTCGAGCCGCGATGCGATCTCGCGCACTCCCAGGCCCTCTACATATTTCCACTCGAGCACGTTCCCGTAGTTGACGGGCAGGTAGTCGAGCACGACCTGCACCAGCCGCAACGAGTCGGCGCGCGAGGCCTGATCCTCGGGACCGCTGTGCAGGTCGGCTGGCAATGATTCCAGGGCAGCGCGCACCGTCGGGTCGTCATCGATGGACACGAGGCGGCGTTCATCGCGCTGTCTCACCTCGAGGTAATCGTGAATTTCACGTTGGCAGATTTGGCATAGCCATGTGAAGAGCGAGGCTTCGGCGCGGTACAGGTGAAGCTTGCGGGCCGCGCGGCACAAGGTGCGTTGGGCGAGCTCGTCCGCGGCATCGCTGTCGCGGGCCAGCCGCGACAGTGCAAAGCGAAAGATGCGCGGGTAGTACTCGTCGAAGAAGCGTGCAAAGGCGCGCTCGTCGCCCGTCACCAGGCGCCGTGCCAGCTCGAGATCCTGCGGGTGTTCGCTCATTGCGGGTGTGTCGACGTTCAGCCCGTTAGACGGCCTGCGTCGGCGTTATCCGTCGCCCGGCGACGGATTTCACGGCCGGGCACCGTCCAACGATACACGAGTGCGACCGTAGGGCTGCGGGCGGATGGAACGCAAGAGACCGGCCGGCAAGGGCGAAGTGACGCTGCTGACGGGGCAGGGATCATCGGCCATCGGCGCGGCCGGCAATGTGCGGGACCAGGTCTTCCGTGGGGAAAGGCCCGCGATCGAGGATTTCCGCTTCGGCCACGAGGTCGCGACCGTGTTCGACGACATGGTCACCCGCTCGGTGCCGTTCTACGCCGAGGTCCAGCGCATGATCGCCGAGATGGCGGCCGACTTCGCCGCGCCCGACAGCGTGGTGTACGACCTGGGCTGCGCCACCGGCACCACGTTCCTGCACCTGCATCCCCACCTGCACCCGTCGGTGCGCCTGGTCGGCATCGACAACTCCGCCGAGATGCTCGACAAGTGCGACGCCAAGCTCCGCGAATCCGGGATGGATCGCAGCTACGACCTGCGTTGCGCGGACCTCGACGACGGTGTGCGGCTCGAGGAGGCCTCGGTCGTCCTCCTCATTCTCACGCTGCAGTTCGTGCGCCCGCTGAACCGCGACCGCCTGATCGCCGACATCTTCCGCGGCCTGCGTCCCAACGGCTGCCTGTTGCTGGTAGAGAAAGTCCTGGGCGAGGACTCGCTCCTCAACCGGCTCTTCATCCGCTACTACTACGATCTCAAGCGCCGCAACGGCTACAGCGAGCTCGAAATCACGCAGAAGCGCGAAGCCCTGGAAAACGTGCTCGTGCCGTACAAGCTGCTCGAGAACCGGGAGCTCCTGTTGCGCACCGGGTTCCGCTACGTCGATGCGTTCTTCAAGTGGTACAACTTCTGCGGCCTGATCGCCGTCAAATCGTGACGCGGCTCGGCCATTTCCTGTTCCGCTATCGCAACGCGCTCTTCCCGTGCGCGTTCGTATTGGTTTTTCTCCCCGGGCGGCATTTGTTCGCCGATGCGCGCATGGCGCTCGGTGTTGGAGCCTTGCTCGCGTTGCTCGGCGAAGCAGTGCGCATGCTCACCATCGGCCTGGAATACATCATCCGCGGCGGCCGCAATCGACGCGTGTATGCCGGGGATCTCGTCACGGAGGGCCTCTACGCGCACTGCCGCAACCCGATGTACGTCGGGAACCTCCTGCTGCTCGCCGGAATCGCGGTGGCCTCCAATTCCTGGACCTGCCTCGCGGCCGCCGTGCCGCTCTTCACCTTCTTCTATATGTGCATCGTGGCGGCGGAGGAGGAATTCCTGCGCGCGAAGTTCGGTGCGGCCTATCACGCCTATGCGCGCGACGTGCCGAGATGGCAAGTGCAATGGCAGGGAATGGGCACGACGTTGCGTTCCGCCACCTTTCATTGGCGGCGGGTGCTCATGAAGGAATACGGCACTGCCTGTGCGCTGATTGGCGGGCTGTGCCTGCTGGGCCTGGTGCGCGTCCACCAGAGCGCTGGCGTGCACGCCCACGATTATCGGGTGTTCTTCGAAACCATGCTGGCCGTGACCGTGGTCGCCTGGTTGCTCGCCTGCGGGCTCAAGAGATCGCATGTCATCGTTGCCGACTGAGCAGATCCCTGGGTCGATGCCGCGGGACTTCGGGTACGACGAGGTGACGCGTCTCAGGTGGCGGCTCGACGCCGTCAACCTGGAACTCCTGCGCCTGCTCGAGCATCGCGCCCGGCTGGCACTCGAAGTCGCGCGACTCAAGCAACGACGCGGGCTGCCGGTGTACGACGCGGATCGCGAGCTCAATATGCTGGAGGCGGTCGTGGCCCAGTCGCGCGGTTTGCTCGATACCCGCGAGCTCGAAGCCGTATTCAGCAGGATCTTCGCGGCCTGCCGCTCGCTCGCGCAGCGCGGCATGCCAGGCGCATGAACCAGTGAGCGTCGCATTCTCCGAAACCCGTCATGAGCGCCTCATCGAGGCCGGCCGCACCTGCTTCCGGCGCCGCGGGTTGATGTTGCCGATTGCGCTGCTGCTGCTCGCCATCCCTTCGCCACCGCTGTCGCCTGATCCCGCGCTGCCCGGTGTGCTGGGTCTCCTGATCGCGTCGCTCGGGCAAGCCATCCGCTCGCTCAACGTCGGCCTCGCTTACATCATCCGGGGCGGCAAGGACCATCGGGTGCACGCCGAGACGCTGGTGACGCAGGGTCTCTACGCACATACCCGCAATCCGATGTACCTCGGCAATTTCTTCCTGCTCGCCGGGCTCGCGCTCGCCTCCAACCGCGTGGTGTTCGCGCTGTGTGCCGTGCCGCTCGGGCTCGCGATGCACTGGGCGATCGTGGTGGCGGAGGAGGATTTCCTGCGCGGGAAGTTCCCGCTGTCGTTCGATGACTATTGCCGGCGCGTGCCGCGCTGGTGGCCGAGATTGCGCGGACTCGCGGCGACGGTGCGCGGCACGCCGTTCGATGCGCGGCGCGTGCTGTTGCAGGAATATCAGAAGCCGATCGACTGGCTCGTCGCGATCGCGCTAATCGTGCTGTTCAATCTGTGGCTCGCCGACGGACTCGCGCAGCACCCGCTGGTCATCGCCCTGATGATCGTCGTGATAGGCGTGCGCCTGGGCGCCTGGATGGGCAGCCGAGCGCTGCGGAGTGCGAACACGACCCCGGCCGCGTGATCTGTTTAGAATTGCGGCATGGAGTGGCTGCAACCGGTCGTCGATCTCTTTCTATACCTCGTCGATTTCATCCTGCACCTCGACCGGCACCTGGTCGAACTGGTGTCGCGCTTCGACACCTGGGTGTATGCGATCCTGTTTCTGATCATCTTTGCGGAAACCGGGCTGGTGGTGACGCCCTTCCTGCCCGGCGATTCGCTGCTGTTCGCGGTGGGCGCGCTCGCCGCCGTGGACGACACCGGGACGCTCCATCCCCTCACCACCTGGGTGCTGCTCTCCGTCGCGGCGATCCTCGGTAACACCACGAATTACGCCATCGGGCACTTTATCGGGCCGCGCGCTTTCAGTGGCGACGTGCGTTTTCTCAAGCTGCAATATCTGCGGCGCACGGAGGAGTTCTTCGAGCGCTACGGCGCCATGACCATCATCCTGTCACGCTACGTGCCGATCGTGCGCACCTTCGCGCCGTTCGTGGCCGGCGTTGGCCAGATGCGTTACGCCCGCTTCCAGCTCTACAACTGCGTGGGGGGCATCACGTGGGTGGCGCTGTTCGTGTGGGGCGGTTTTCTCTTCGGCAATATCCCGCTCATCAAGAACAATTTCGGCATCGTGACCATCCTGATCATCGTAGCGTCGCTGCTGCCGATGGCCTTTGGCTTGCTGCGCCGGCGGCCGGCGGCATGATCCTGGCCACCGCGTTCGATTCCTTTCTCGGACGTGCGCCGCGCTGGTACAAGCTCGCGGTCCTGATGCTGCTGGCCGGGAACCCGCTGCTCCTCTGGGTCGCCGGCCCGACGTTCACCGGCTGGGCGGTCCTGCTCGAGTTCATCTTCGTGCTGGCAATGACGCTCAAATGCTACCCGCTGCAGCCCGGTGGCCTGCTCGCGCTCGAGGCGGTCCTCCTGGGTCTCACCGATCCGCATCACGTGTACGCGGAGGTCGTGAAGGGGCTGCCGGTAATACTGCTGCTCATCTTCATGGTGGCCGGCGTGTATTTCCTGAAGGACGTGGTGTTGTTCGCCTTCACGCGCCTGTTACTCGCGGTGCGTTCCAGAGTGGCCCTGGCGCTGCTGTTCTGCTCCGTTGCCGCGCTGCTTTCCGCATTTCTCGATGCGCTCACGGTGATGGCGGTGGTGATCGCCGTGGGCGCGGGCTCTTACGCCGTCTATCACAGGGTCGCGACCGGGCGGCGCGAGGAGGACGAACACGACGTCGCGGACGATTCGCGAGTCCAACGTGAGCACGAGCAGGAGCTCGCGGAATTTCGCGCCTTCCTGCGCGGCCTGACGATGCACGCTGCGATCGGAACGGCGCTCGGCGGCGTGGCGACGCTGGTGGGCGAGCCGCAAAACCTCCTCGTGGGAGAGCGCGCCGGCTGGGACTTCGTCGAGTTTTTCCTGCGTGTCGCGCCGGTGTCGCTGCCGGTGCTGGCGGCGGGGCTCCTCACCTGTGGGGCGCTCGAGAAACTGCGCTGGTTCGGATACGGGGCCGAGTTACCGGTTGGCGTGCGCAGGCAGCTGGCGGCGTTTGATGAGAGGGTTCGAGATCGTCGCAGCCCCGCAGAGCGGTGGCATCTTTGGGTGCAGGCGACGGTGGCGCTGATCCTGATCGCCGCGCTTGCCTTCCACGTGGCCGCGGTGGGTCTCATCGGCCTGCTGATCATTGTGCTTGCCACGGCGTTCACCGGCATCGTCGAGGAGCACCGGCTGGGCGAGGCATTTCACGAGGCACTGCCGTTCACGGCGCTCCTCGGCGTGTTCTTCGTCATCGTGGCCTTCATCGACGAACAGAACCTGTTTCGCCCGGTGATGGTCGCCGTGCTGGCGCTGGAAGGGCAGGCGCAGCTTGCGATGTTCTATCTTGCCAATGGCGCGCTTTCGGCCATCAGCGACAACGTCTTCGTCGCCACCGTCTTCCTTGAGGAAATCGACAAGCCCCTGCGTGCAGGGACACTGACCCGCGAGCAATTCGACGCGCTCGCCGTCGCCCTCAACACCGGCGTCAACATTCCAAGCGTCGCGACGCCCAATGGCCAGGCGGCATTCCTGTTCCTGCTGAGTTCCTCGCTCGCCCCGCTCATCCGGCTTTCCTATGCGCAGATGGTGTGGATGGCGTTGCCCTATTTCCTGGTGATGAGCGTCACCGGGCTGCTGGCGGTGCTGTACCTGGTCTAGAGCCGGATGCGCTTCCAGGCAGCGGAGCGCCAGCGCAGAAATAGCACCGTGCCGAGCGCGAACACGTAGAGCAGCGCCGCGATCCAGCCGCCGACGGCACCCCAGCCGAATTGCGGCAGGAAGTCCACGTACCCCTGACCCGGCGCGAAGATGAGCGAGTGCGCCGCCGGCACGAACAGGAACCAGGCCAGCACGATCACCATCGCAGCCGGCACGGCGGCATCGCCGGCCCCGCGCAAGGCGAGCCCGCTGCCGAGATTCAGGCCGTCGAAAATCTGGTAGCCCGCGGCGATCCATACCAGCCAGCGCCCGAGCGCAACTACCTGCGCAGTTTGTGGATCCCTCGCATCGAGGAACCAGGGCAGGAGCCACGGACCGGCGAGCGCGAGGAACACGCCGATGAATCCCATGTAGGCGACCGCCAGCTTGATCGTGGCGTTGCCGACGCGCATCGCCCACTCGCGGTCACCTGCACCGATCGATTGACCGACCAGTGTGGTACCCGTCATCGCCATGCCGACCGCGGGCAGATAGCCGATCGAGGTGAGCATCATGACGATCTGCGTCGCGGCGCCATCCACACTGCTCAGGCGCACGGTCATGATCTGGAACAGCGCGATGCCGAGAAGGTCGGCGGCATACAGCAGGCCCATCGGGAAGCCGAGCGCGGTCTGCTTGAAGAGCTTGCCGATCTTCAAGCGCCACATGAGTCGCGTGCGAAAGGTCCTGTTGAGCTTCGGGCCGGTGAACAGCGCGAGCACCACCGCCCAGCCCACGAACTGCGCGGCGTTGGTGCCCCAGGCAGAGCCCGCTATGCCGAAGTCGAGCTCGAAGATGAAGAGCTGATTGAAGATGGCATTGAGCACGGCGACCAGCACGGTGATCGCGAGCGTCACACGCGGTCGTGCGATGCCGTTGAAGAAGCCGAGCAGGGCCCAGAGCGCGACGCCGACCGGTGCCATCGCCATGCGCGGCACCCAGAACGCGAGTGCCAGGCGCTCGACCTCGGCGTCGAGCGCAAACGGTCGCAGCAGCCATGGACCGGCGAAGGCCGCCGCCAGGAAGAGCGGCGCTGTCAGTAATGCACCCCATTGCGCGGTCCATTCCGCCTGGGCGGCGCGCGCGCGTCGATGAGCGCCGTAGGCTTGCGCCACCAGCGTCTGCACGGCGATACCCACGCCGCCGAGCAGCAGCACGAACACCAGCACCAACCAGTACACCGCGGCGATCGCTGCTGTCGCCTGCGTGGAAATGTGGCCGATGAACCAGGTGTCGGTGAGATTGAGCACCGCCTGCACGGAGCTGTTCAGCATGAACGGCCACGCGAGCATCAGCACCGCGCGGTAATCGACGTGCGGGTGTCCGGCGGCATCGCGCCGCTGCACGGGCAACAGGCGGATGACCCTGGGCGTGGAGGGTGCTGCGACGTCCATGGTGAGGTTCAGGCGGGGAAGACGTGCAAAAAAAAGCGCGAAAGGATAGCAGAAGGGCGACAGCGGCGTCCGCCCTCGGCGAAAATGCTCATCCTCATGACGTTTCAACACCATGGGCGTTTCGAGTTGCTCGATCCGGGCTCGCGGCCGGCGAGCATCGTCCTGCGTCATGCGCGCGGCGAGCGCCGCATCGAAGCGGTATTCGGTCGCGTGACGCAACACGACTTGCCCGCAGCACTCGATGGTCTCGCGATTCGCGCCGGCGCCGTGGCGCAGAGCTTCGTGGTGACCTCCCGCGGGCGTGATTACGCCGTTCATGCGCAATCCTTGCGAGTCCACCACGGTATTGCGCTCTATGGCCGCGCGTTGCCGCTCGCGCGCTATCCGCTGCATCGCCGCCTGCTGTGGACGGCGCTGCTCTGGTGCGCGCGCTTCGACTGGGGCCAGGCGCTCATTCGCCGCGTGCGCGGCGGCTGAGTCTGGCCGCCGGCGCGGTGATGCGTCATCATGGAACGACGGTCCCCGAAGGAACACTTCCGATGGCTCACTTGCGTGGCATCACGCGCCTGGTGATGCTGATGACACTCGTCGCCGCAGTCGATGGCTGCTCCTCCACGACCCCGACATCCGCGATGAACCGAGCTTCGCAAACGCCCACGCCACCGGTCGCTGCCGTCGAGGCGCGGCCAGTGATCTCGCCCCACGGCACGCGCCTCGATCCGTACTACTGGTTGCGCGACGACCTGCGCCTCGACCCCAAGGTGCTCGGCTACCTGAATGCGGAAAACGAGTACGCCGACGCCATGATGGCGCCGCTCAAGCCGCTGCAGTCCGCGCTCTACGAAGAGATCGTGGCCCGCATTCCGAAGGACGACGTCACCGTGCCGTTCCGCGAGCACGGTTACTGGTACTACACGCGTGTCGAGGCGGGGCGCGAGTACCCGATCTTTGCGCGCCGCCGCGACGCTGTCGATGCGCCTGAAGAGATCATGCTCGATGGCAACGTCATGGCGGAGGGTCACGATTATTTCGAGATCGGCCTCTGGCAGGTGAGCCCTGACGATCGGCTGATCGCCTTTGCGGAGGACACGGTCGGGCGGCGGCAATACACCGTGCGCGTGAAGAATCTCGAGACCGGCCAGATCCTGCCGGATCGCATCGAGAACGCGGAGGCTGCGCTCGCCTGGTCCGGCGACAATCGCTCGATCCTCTACATCGAGAAGGATCCCGAGACGCTCCTCGGCTTCCGCGTGCGGCGCCACGTGCTGGGTGCCAACCCGGCTGAAGACTCACTCGTCTGGGAGCAGACCGACAACACGTTCTACACCGATCTCAGCAGGTCCAAGTCCGGGCGCTTCATCTTCATTGCGACCGAGAGCACCGTGTCCTCGGAGTGGTGGTACGCGGAGGCCAACGATCCGCAGCTCGAGTTCAAGGTGGTGCTGCCGCGCGAGCGCGATCACGAGTACCAGGTCGAGCACATCGGCCAGCGCTTCGTGATCCGCACCAACTGGCAGGCGACGAACTTCCGCATCATGGAGGCGCCGATCGCGAGCTCGAGCGACCGCTCGACCTGGCGCGAGGTCCTGCCCCATCGCAAGGACGCCTTCGTGCACGACTTCGAGCTGTTCCGCGACTTTCTCGCGGTGGCGGAACGTTCCGGCGGGTTGCGCAAGATCCGCGTCAAGCCGTGGCAGGGCGAGGGTGAGCGGCTGATCGCCGCCGAGGAGTCCGCGTACACCGCGCTCTTCGGCGTCAATCGCGAGCTCGACACCAACCTGCTGCGCTACACGTACTCGTCGATGACGACGCCCACCACGACGTACGACTACGACATGCAGACGGGAGAGCGCACGCAATTGAAGCGCGAGCCCGTGCCGCCGCCGTTCGATCCGCAGGACTACGTCACGGAGTACCTGCACGCGCCGGCACGCGACGGCGCACAGGTTCCCGTGTCCATCGTCTATCGCAAAGGGTTCAAGCGTGACGGCAGCGCGCCGCTCTACCAGTACGGCTACGGCTCGTATGGCAGCTCCGTCGACCCGGTGTTCTCCTACAGTCGCCTGAGCCTCATCGATCGCGGGTTCGTGGTGGCCATCGCGCACATCCGCGGCGGGCAGGAGCTCGGGCGCGCGTGGTACGAAGACGGCCGCCTGCTGCACAAGGAGAACACCTTCACCGATTTCATCGACGTGACCGATTTCCTGGTGAAGCAGCGCTATGCCGCCGCCGACAAGGTGGTGGCGCACGGCGCGAGCGCCGGCGGCCTGTTGATGGGCGCGATCGCCAACATGGCGCCGCAGAAGTATCGCGTGATCCTCGCGCAGGTGCCGTTCGTCGACGTGGTCACCACCATGCTCGACGAGAGCATCCCCCTCACGACCGGCGAGTACGACGAGTGGGGCGATCCGCGTCAGCAGGCGTTCTACGACTACATGCTGTCGTATTCGCCGTACGACCAGGTGAGCGCGCAGGCGTATCCCGCCATGCTCGTAACGACCGGGCTATGGGACAGCCAGGTGCAGTACTTCGAGCCAGCCAAGTGGGTGGCGAAGTTGCGGGCGATGAAGACCAATGACGAGCCGCTGCTTTTTCGCGTGAACATGGAAGCCGGGCACTCCGGCAAGTCCGGGCGCTTCCGGCGACACCAGGAAACGGCCCTGCAGTACGCGTTTGCGCTGGGTGAAATCGGCGCCGAGACGCCGACTGCCGCATTACGAAAAGAGCGGTAAGATCGCCGCCAGCGCCACCGGCGCATGCAGGGAGAGGACGTGCGCGTCACGACAGCTTCGACGATCACCGCGCTGCTGCTGCTCGCAGGCAGCGCGAGCTTCTCGCATGACGATCTGCTCGGAACACGTTATGTCGCAGTGAACGGCGTCGATGAGGGCGATTGCGACCATGCGCACGCGCCGTGCGCGACCATCGCCTACGCGCTCGCGCGGATGCCCGACGGCGGCCTGGTCAAGGTGGCCGAGGGCCTGTTCTCGGTGGAGGGGCTGACCGAAGAAGACCTGCTCCGCGGCAAGAGCGGCGTGATGGGCGGTTTCAGCACCGGCGACGACTTCGCGAAGCAGGATGTGTCGCGCCACGTGACGCACATCTTCGGGCTGCCCGAGGGTGATCGCGAGCGGTTACTGGCTTACGGGCTGCATCTCATGCTGGACCGCGTGGCGGTGCTCGGCAGGCTGGTGGCGGCCGGTTCCACGTTACCGCAGCGACAAGAACAGAGTGCACGCCAGGCGGCCGCCAACTGCGTGCAGGGATTCGCGGCGGCCTTCCCGTGCAGGAACATCGACCTGCTGGCGCACATGAGCCTGCCCGAGTTCTCGACGCGTCCCGCCACCATGAGCAACCTGTGGGGCTTCGTCGACCTCGACGACAACCGCGAGTACGCGGTGGTCGGGCTTTCCAACGCGACCGCGATCGTCGATGTGACCGATCCCGAGAATCCGCGCGAGGTGGGCTCGGTACCGGGCAACCCGAGCCTGTGGCGCGAGGTCAAGGTGTACCAGTTCTTCGATGTCGCAGCGGGCTCGCACCGTGCGTACGCCTACATCACCACCGAGGCCCCGGGCAGCGGCCTGCAGGTGATCGAGCTGTCCGGGCTCCCCAACACGGTGTCACTCGCCAACACCATCGGCGATTTCCAGACTTCGCACACGATCTACGTCTCCAACGTTGACTACGCGAGCAACGTGGCACTCCCGGGTCGACAGGCCTTCATCTACATCGCAGGCTCCAATCTCAACTCGGGAGCGTACCGGATCTTCAATCTGGCCAATCCGGTGACGCCGCAGCGCGTCACAGTCGCCCCGGCGGGCACCGGCTACATGCACGATTCGACCAGCCTGTACATCACCGACAATCGCGCCGCGCAATGCGCGCCGGGACACAATCCCTGCGAGGTGCTGGTCGATTTCAACGTCGATTCGGTCGACCTGTGGGACGTCACCAACAAGTCCGCGCCGGTGAAGTTGAGCGGCACGACGTATCCCAACAACCAATTCACGCATTCCGGTTGGCCCACCGAGGATCAGCGCTTCATCGTGGTTCACGACGAGCTCGACGAGCTGCGCATCCCCGGTTTCAACACGCACATCTACACGCTCGACATCGCCAACCTGCTCGCGCCGTCGATCGTGAGTTCCTACATCGGTCCGGGGACCACGACCGACCATAACGGGTATACCAAGGGCAACCGGTACTACATGTCGCACTACATGCGCGGACTGGTGGTGTTCGATCTCACCGATCCACAGGCGCTGGTGGAAGTGGGCAATCTCGACACGTTCCTGCAGCTCGCGTCGAACTCCGCGGGAACCGAGGGTGCATGGGGCGTCTATCCGTTCCTGCCGTCGGGCAACATCCTGGTGAGCGACATCGACAACGGGCTCTTCATTCTGCGCGATAACACGCGCGACCTCGATGCGCGCCCCGGTCAGATCGGGTTCTTCGGCGGCAGCATCGTCGCCGGCGAATCGGTAGGAAACCTGACGATTGCGGTCCGGCGCACCACGGGTGTGCTGGGAAGTGTGAGCGTCGACTTCACTACGGTCGACGGGACCGCCACCGCGGGCAGCGATTACACGGCTACGAGCGGCAGACTCACCTGGGGTGCGGGTGA
This sequence comes from Steroidobacteraceae bacterium, assembly GCA_035455565.1. GTDB lineage: Bacteria > Pseudomonadota > Gammaproteobacteria > Steroidobacterales > Steroidobacteraceae > DATBVX01. The sequence continues at coordinate 11,824 of DATIEU010000211.1, forward strand.
TGGCGCTGATAAATCCATCGTCATTCCGATCACCGACGACGCCGTGCAGGAAGGCGGCGAGCAGTTCGTAGTGCAGTTGAGCAACCTGACCGGGGCGGCGACGCTCGATGGCAGCGCGCAACTCGGGGTCACGGTGAGCGCGAACGACGGTCCTCCGCCGTCGAACGGCGGCGGCGGCGGCGGCGGCGGCGGAGGCGGCGGTGTCGATCTCGCGTGGCTCCTGGTGGCGCTGAGCGCACTCAAGCTGCGCCTGGGTCAGCGGAGTCGCGCAGCGTGAGCGATTCGGGGAACGCCGCGAAGCCACCGCACTCGAACCGGGATCACAGCGTCACCAGCAAGGAGCGCCCGATGGGTTACTCGCGTCGCCAGTTCTGCCAGGTCGTGACCGCGAGCGCGGCGCTGGCCGCCTGGACACCGCGGGGTTCGACCGGAGCGGAAACCGTGATGCTCAAGCGCAAGATTCCTGCAACGGGCGAGGACCTGCCCGTGATCGGGCTCGGGACCTCAGGCGTCTTCGATGTCGGTGGCAGCAGTGCGGAACGCGCGCCCCTCACGCAGGTGCTCAAGCATCTCATCGACAACGGCGGCTCGCTCCTCGACACCTCGCCCATGTACAACCGCGCCGAAGCCGTGTCCGGGGACCTGGTCGCAGCACAGGACTGGCGCGAGCGCATGTTCATCGCCACCAAGGTCTGGACGCGCGGCAGGGATGCGGGGCTGCAGCAGATCGAGACCTCGATGAAGCTGCTCAAGACCCCGAAGCTCGACCTGGTGCAAGTCCACAACCTGCTCGACCTCGAAACGCAGCTCGCCAACGTGCGCGCACTCAAGTCGCAGGGCAAGGTTCGTTACACCGGCATCACGCACTACACCGTCGCCTCGCACACCGATCTCGAGCACGTGATCCAGCGCGAGCCGGTGGATTTCGTGCAGCTCAACTACTCGATTGTGACGCGCCAGGCCGAGCAGCGCCTGCTGCCCCTCGCGGCGGAGCGCAAGGTCGCTGTGCTGGTGAACCGGCCGTTCGAGGATGGCGCGCTGTTCGCGCGCGTGCGCGGCAAGCCGCTGCCGGCATGGGCGGCCGACATCGACTGCACGAGCTGGGCACAACTGTTCCTCAAGTTCATCGTGAGCCATCCCGCGGTCACGTGCGTGATTCCCGCCACGGCGCGCCCGGAGCACATGGCGGACAACGTGAAGGCTGGCTTCGGCAGGATGCCCGACGACAAGATGCGCGAGCGCATGGCGGCGCACGTCGCGGCGCTCTGAAGTGCTCGCGCGTTGGTTGCAGCGGGTGGCGCGCGTCGAGGCGGACGAAGTCCGTCCGGTCGCGGCTGGGTTCCTGCTCTTCTTCTGCGTGCTGTGCGGCTATTTCATGCTGCGCCCGGTACGCGAAACCATCGGCACGGTGCTCGGCGAGGCCGAGGTCGAAAAACTCTTCGCGATGACCTTCTTCGCATCGGTCGCCGTGATCCCGCTCTACGGGTTCGCCTGCTCGCGGCTGCCGCGCGCCGTGGTTCTTACGTCGGTCTACGCGATCTTCGGCGTTTCGCTCCTGGTACTCGCCGCAGTCATGAATGTGGACCCGGACAATGTCCACGCCGCACGCTTTTTCTACGTCTGGATCAGCGTCTTCAACCTGTTCGTGGTGTCGGTGTTCTGGACGCTGATGGTGGACCGTTCGACTTCGGAACAAGCCAAACGCCTGTTCGGTGTGATCGCCGCTGGCGGCACGATCGGCGCGCTCGCGGCGCCGCAGATCACGAACATCCTGATCGATCCCATCGGTAAGACCGGTGTACTGCTGGTGTCGGCGACGTTGTTTGGCGCAGCGATTGTTTGCCAGCTGGTGCTGCTCAAGAGCTGGCGGCGGCCCAACAGGCCGTTGTCGGAGGAACCCGCGCGCGAGCGCCCGATTGGCGGCAATCCCTTTGCCGGCATCACGCAGGTGATCCGCTCGCCGTACCTGCTGGGGTTTTGCGGATTCGTGCTCCTGCTCGCGTCCACTACGACCTTTCTGTACTTCGAGCAACTGCGCCTGGTGACTGAAGCGTTTCCGGACGAGAACGACCGTACTCAGGCGTTTGCGTGGCTGGATTTCACGGTGAATGCCCTGACGCTGATCACGCAGGTGTTCTTCACCGGGCGCATCGCAACACGCCTCGGCGTGGTGGTACTGCTCGTTTCCGTGCCACTGGTGATGGTGGGCGGTTTCTTCACGCTCGCGTTCCTCGGCAACTTCTGGGTGCTGGCGGTCGTGATGGTGGCGCGGCGCGCGGGTGAGTATGCATTGACGCGGCCGGGGCGCGAGATCCTTTTCACCTCGGTCGATACGGAAACGAAATACAAGGCGAAGAACCTCATCGACGTGGTCGTTTATCGCGGCGGCGACGCCCTGTCGGCGTGGTTGCGCAAGGGCCTGAAGGCGAGCGGGATGTCCTTCTCGGCGATCGCGCTGGTGGGCGCCGGCATTGCGCTGGCGTGGGCGCTCGTCGGTTTCTGGCTGGCAAAGCGTCACGAGTCGCGCGCGGCTCCCGATGCATCGGTAGCCCGGCAGCCCGCTTGACAGAAGATCGGGGGCGCAACGGCTGACGCGCTGCTGCGCGGCAATCTGCAACTGATCCTCAGGCGAGAGCGGCTCGGCTCGAATCACGAGCGGCTCGTCCCGCCGAGCTCGCGCGACCCGGAACTTTCACGCACCTCGTTGCAACCAAACTCCGGGCCGGTGCATCCATTCATGTATCTCGAACGTGGGCGTCGCGGCGTCGGCAGTCCTCCTGCAAGAGGTTGGCTGGAGCGGGTATTCCAGGCAATCGGATTTACCGGCGCCGCGGCCCCCACTCATGCGAAAATGCCGGCGTTTTCCAGCCCGTTTCCATGAGTGCGCATCCGAAGACAATAGCAGTCACTCCGGTCATACCGCCGCCGCACGGGGCGGGTGTGACTGCTCTGCCCACGCTCGCGCGCACGCCCGCGGTTGCGGTGACGCAGCGTTCGATCTGGCCAGTCATTCTCTGGGTGACGGTGCCCTTCTGGTTGCTGATGACGGCCACGCGCGTGTCCAGCTACATGGTGCGCGTCGCCGCGGTGCCCGATGTCAAGATCGCGGAGCCCTTCGAGCGCACCCTCCAGCACGTGATCCTGCTGGTCGTGCTCATCTTCTTCTACCGCCTGGCCTTCGCCATCGGCTGGCCGGAAGGGCGGCGCGTGCTCGCGGCGCTCGGGCATCTCGCGCTCGCCACCGTGTTCGCCTGTCTTGCCTCGCCTGTGCTGACGCTCAGCATCGACATCATGAGCCCGGAAATGAAGTGGCTGTCCGAGATGCTGACGAGCCCCGGAGCGCTCGGCGAGCAGGTTCGCGAGTGGGCGCATTCCGGAATCCTGACGGTGAGCATCCCGGACTTCTTCCTGTCTTACTGGTTCGGCCTGCTGCTGGTGTTCGGGGCGCGCACCTATCTCGACCTGCGCGACCACAAGCTCAGGCTCGCGCAACTCGAGGGCGAAACGGTACGCGCGCGTCTGCAGGCGCTGCGCATGCAGCTGCACCCGCATTTCCTCTTCAACACACTGCACTCGGTCAGCGGCCTGATCGATTCGCGGCCGAGCGTCGCGCGCCAGATCATCGTGCGCCTCGGCGACCTGTTGCGCCGGAGCCTCCGCGATGGCGGCTCCGATCTGGTGCCGCTCGCGCGCGAGATCGATTTCGTGCGCAACTACCTGGAGATCCAGCAGCTCAGGTTCCCGGATCGCCTGCGCTTCACGATCCACATCGAGCCGGCGGTGAACGAGGCGATGGTTCCCGGGCTGATCCTGCAGCCGCTGGCGGAAAACGCCGTGGTGCACGGCGCCTCCGAAGAGGACGAGCGCGTGCTCGTCACGATCGAGGCCCGGCAGATCATCGACACGATGAGGCTCGAGCGCTGGCTCGAGCTGAGCGTACATAACACGGGCAACGCGCACGCCGAAGGCGAGGGCTCGGGAGCGCACATTGGCGTCGGCAATACACGCGAGCGCTTACGTGCGCTCTACGGCGAACGTTGCACGGTCGAATTGTCGGAGCCGCCGCAGGGCGGCTTCCTGGCTCGCCTGCGCATACCTCTGAGGGAGGCTGAAACGGCATGAACACGGCCCTGAACACCGCGGTGCGGATCCGCACGCTCATCGTCGACGACGAGCCGATCGCCCGCCAGACACTCAAGGACTATTGCGCGCTGGAGCACGACCTCGAGGTCGTGGGTGAGTGCCGCTACGGTGCGGAGGCGGTGAAACGCATCGCGGCGCTCAAGCCCGACCTGGTATTCCTCGACGTGCAGATGCGCCGCGTCAACGGCCTCGAGGTGATCGAGAAAATCGGCCGCGAGGCGATGCCGTTGGTGATCTTCGTCACCGCTTACGACCAGTACGCGGTCGATGCCTTCGAGCTCAACGCGGTCGATTACCTTCTCAAGCCCTTCGATCGCGAGCGCTTCCGGTCGGCCCTCGAGCGCGCCCGTTCGCGCATCGCCAATCCCGGCGCCACCGACGTGCGCGCACAGGTGCAGGCGGCGGTGCGCCAGATGCTCGGCAACTTCCCGGGCGGGGCGCCCGGCAATGCGCCGAAGCGGATCGTGGCCGAGAAGAACGATCGCTACATTTTCGTCGATCCCGCCGACGTGCACGCCGTCGAGGCGAGCCGCAACTACATTACGCTGCACGTCGGCAACGAGCGGCTGCTGCTCCGTTGCGGCATGCAGCAGGCGGAATCCATGCTCGATCCGGCGATGTTCCTGCGCATCCATCGCTCGGTGATCGTCAACACGCGCCACATCAAGGAAATGGCGCGCCAGCTCTACGGCGACTACGAGGTCACGCTGAGCAACGGCACGAAGTTTTCATCCGGGCGCGCGTATCGACGCCGCGTCGTGAACTACCTGAACAGCGGCCGCTTCTAGAGGACTTGACCGCTGCGGCATGAGGCCAACTCGCAGCGGCGACGAAACAGTAACGGGAGTGCTCGACATGCAACGCAGGGAACTGATCCGATCAGCGGTTGGACTGGCGACGATTGGCGCGCTCAGATCCGCACAGGGCACGGGTGCAGCGTCCGAAGCGCGTGACTGCCCCCACGAAGTGGCCGCCAGGGCCGCCGCCGCCAAAGCGCAGGCCGCGATACGGGTCGCTTTCCTGATCTCCGAAGACGCGACGGTCATCGACTTCTGCGGTCCCTGGGAAGTGTTCCAGGACGTCA
>DATIEU010000212.1:0-5428 GCA_035455565.1 Steroidobacteraceae bacterium
GCCCGTATTGCGATTTCAATTCGCATGCGAAGGATGGCCAGGTACCTGAGCAGCGGTACACGGCCGCGCTGCTCACCGATCTCGAGACCCAGGCGCGCTGCGCCGAGGGGCGCACCGTGTCGAGCGTTTTTTTCGGGGGCGGCACGCCGAGCCTGTTTTCGGCCGACGCCATCGGTCGCATCCTCGAAGGCATTCGTCGCGCAGTGCGCGTCGCACCCGAGGCCGAGATTACGCTCGAAGCCAACCCCGGCACCGTCGAGCGCGGGCGCTTTGCCGAGTACGCCGCCGCCGGCGTGAATCGCATCTCGCTCGGCGGGCAGAGCTTCAACCCGCGCCACCTGGCCGCGCTCGGGCGCATTCACTCGGCCGACGAGACGCGCGTCGCTGCGTCGGAACTGCACGCCGCGGGTCTCGCCAACTTCAACATCGACCTGATGTACGGCCTGCCCGAGCAGACGCTCACCGAGTCGCTGGCCGACATCACGGCCGCGCTGGAACTGGCGCCCGCACACCTCTCTCACTATCAGCTGACGCTCGAACCCGGCACGGTTTTCTTTCATCGACCGCCGCCGCTGCCCGACGACGAAGCGACCTGGGAGATGCAGCTCGGTTGCCAGGAGCTGCTCGCTGGCACGGGGTTTCGCCAATACGAAGTTTCGGCCTACGCCCGCGACGGTCGGCGCTGCGCACACAACCTCAACTACTGGGAGTTCGGTGACTACCTGGGTATCGGCGCCGGCGCACACGGCAAAATTACGAATGCCACGCAGGTGTCACGCATGGCGCGCGTGCGCCAGCCGCGCCAGTACCTGCAAACCATGGAGCGTGCGCCCGCTCTGCCTGAAACGCAGGCCGTCAGCGACGCGGACCTGCCGTTCGAGTACATGCTGAACGCGCTACGGCTGGTCGAAGGATTTTCGGTCCAGGCATTCGAGGATCGCACCGGCCTGGACTTCGATCACGTGAGACCTCGCGTTATGCAGGGGGCACGCGAAGGAATGCTGGAAGAGCGGGCGGACCGATGGCGCGCCACCCCGCTCGGCTGGCGTTTCCTCAACGACGTGATCGCCGCCTTCCTGCCCCCGACCGAGGGGCGCGGGCCGCACGTCGCGCAAGGCGTAAATCCTGCATGATCAGGCACTTACTGTTATGCACAGCGCCCGGCGTAGTGCGAACTGATCGACGCCGCGTCCGCCTGTAATCGCAGTGACACGCCAAATAGCGCATTCAACTCATTGTTTTTGTTTGGTAAAAACGCCTGATTACTTTTTGACCAAAGTAATCGCAGCCAGCGGTTTCCGCTGCGGTTCATAGCGGAGCGCGTAGTCCTCCACAGAGTTACCCACAGCTTTTGTGGAAAAAGACGAAATAATTACAAGGCCATGGAGTTAGCACTTCGCTGTTGAAGGTGCGGGCGACGCGGCGTCTGCAAGTGTGCCCTGCTCAACGGGTTTTTGGGCCGGGCGACCATCGCAGGCGCGGCACCTTGTACACCTCCGGGTCGACCGCTACACTGCGCGCCCCCTGTGTTCTGGCGGGGATTTTGGGGCGAGCATATGAAGGCTGGAATCCATCCCGATTACAAGGAAATCACGGTGACCTGCAGCTGCGGGCACACGTTCAAGACGCGTTCGACGCTGGGTACCGACCTGCAGGTCGAGGTGTGCTCGAACTGCCACCCGTTCTATACCGGCAAGCAGAAGATCGTGGACACCGGCGGGCGCGTGGACAAGTTCCGCAAGAAATATGGAATGGGTGCGCGCTGAGCGCCACGGCACGTTAGCTGAACAGAACCGGGGCGCCGCGCGGCGCCCTCGGCGTTTCTGGGCCGGGGACGAACCGGCGCGTCGGAACTCCTTGTCCACGATCTCAATCGTAGTTATAAAACCGGCGCACCACCGCAGCGCCACTACGAGTCCCCGATGAGAATCACACGCCCACTGCTGGTCACCGCACTTCTCGGCTGCGCTGCCCTCGTCGCGAGCTGCGCCAAGAACCCGGTGACCGGCAATACCGACGTCACGATGGTCTCCAAGAAGGGAGAGGTCGAGCAGGGGCGCAAGGCGCACGAGCAGGTCATCCGCTTCTACGGCATCTACGAAGACCAGGGGCTGCAGGACTATGTCACGGCGATCGGCACGAAGCTCGCGCAGGCGAGCGAGCGCCCCGAGCTCGAATGGCACTTCACCGTGGTCGACGCGGACGACATCAATGCGTTCGCGCTGCCCGGCGGATACATCTACATCACGCGCGGCATCATGGCGTATCTCAATTCCGAGGCGGAGCTCGCCGCGGTGCTTGGTCATGAAATTGGTCACGTCACGGCGCGTCACTCGGTACGCCAGCAGTCGCAGAGCCTGCTCACCGGCATTCTCGCGACGGGTGCGGCCATCTTCACCGGTAACCGTGCGGTGGCGGATCTCGCGAACATCGGCGGCCAGGCGCTGTTGAGCGGTTACGGCCGTGACATGGAGCTCGAAGCGGACCGGTTGGGCGCCCAGTACCTCGCCAAGACGGGTTACGACCCGCAGGCGATGATCGGCGTGATCTCCGTGCTCAAGAACCAGGAGACCTTCGAGATCCAGCGCGCGCGCGAAGAAGGCCGCGAGCCACGCGTGTATCACGGCGTCTTTGCCTCGCACCCCTCCGCGGACGATCGCCTGCAACAGGCGGTCTCTGTCGCGAAGCCGGCCAAGGCGGGGACTGCGCCGCGCGTCGGCGTCGAGGACTACATGGCCCAGCTCCAGGGCGTGTCCTTCATGAGCAGCAAGCAGCAGGGCATCGTGCGCGACAATCGCTTCTATCATGCCGGCCTCGGCATCACGGTCGCGTTTCCCAAGGACTGGGTGGTGCTCAACCAGCGCAACCGCCTGCTCGCGCACACGCGCACGCAGGACGCCGTCATCCAGATCACGACCGACGCACGCCCCGAGAACAACACGCCGCGCGAGTACCTGCAGAAGCAGCTCGGTCAGCGCAGCCTCACGGCTGGCCAGGACCTCAACTTCAACGACATGGAAGGCTATTCGCTGGTCGCGCGCTCCGGCTCGCCGCTCGACGGCGGCAAGGGACCGGTGCGTTACGCGGCGGTCTACCGCGACAAGCTGGTGTTCATCTTCGCTGCCTCGAGCCGCTCGAGCCAGGAGTCGATTCCGGCGCACGACCGCGTCTTCCTGTCGACGTTCCAGACGCTGCGCTCGCTCAAGCCGACCGAGTTCCCGCTCGCCGAGCCCTATCGCATCGACCTGGTGAAGGCGCAGAACGGTACCAAGATGGAAGATCTCGCGAAGGATTCGCCCATCAAGAAATTCCCGCTGCAGACTCTGCGGCTGATCAACGACCTCTATCCGAACAAGCAGCCGGAAGCCGGCCGCATCGTCAAGGTCGTCGACTGAATCTACGCGGCGTGCGCCGCTCCCGTTGCATGCGCGCGGGTGCGCGCCGCGTGCCTTGATCTGTGCGCAGCCTCCGTGTCAGGCTGCATGCCACCTTTGGACCACCAGCCATGAGCGGCAAGAAATTCGAGCTCAGCGATCCTGAGACCGGCAAGAAATCCGAGTTGCCGGCGCTCTCGGGCACGATGGGCCAGGACGTCGTGAACATCGCCTCGCTTCCCAAGGATCAGGGCGTCTTCACGTTCGATCCGGGCTTCATGGCGACGGCCAGCTGCGAAAGCCGCATCACCTTCATCGACGGCGACGCGGGCGTGCTGCTCTATCGCGGCTACCCGGTCGAGCAACTCGCCGAGCGCAGCCGCTTCATCGAGGTCGCGTATCTGCTGCTCAATGGCGAGCTGCCCTCGCAGAAGCAGCTGACCGAGTTCACGCACTCGATCTGCTATCACACGATGATCAACGAGGCGTTGCTGCGCTTCTTCAACGGCTTCCACTACAACGCGCACCCGATGGCGATGGTGTCGGCGGTGGTGGCCTCGATGTCGGCGTTCTATCACGACTCGATGGACATCAATAACGCGCGTCACCGCGAGATCTTCGCGCATCGCATCATCGCCAAGATCCCCACGATCGCCGCGGCCGCTTACAAGCACTCGATGGGGCAGCCGTTCGTCTACCCGCGCAACGACCTAGACTACTGCTCGAACCTGCTGCACATGTATTTCGCCGTGCCGTGCGAGCCGTATCGGATCGATGCGACGGCGGCGCAGGCGCTCGACCTGTTGTTCATACTGCACGCCGATCACGAGCAGAACGCGAGCACCTCGACGGTGCGTCTCGCCGGCAGCACGGGTGCCAATCCGTACGCGGCGATTTCCGCGGGCATCTCCGCGCTCTGGGGTCCGGCCCACGGCGGCGCCAACGAGGCGGTGCTCGCGATGCTCGAGGAGATCGGCACCGCCGACAACATCCCGAAGTACGTGGCGCTCGCCAAGGACAAGTCGAGCAACTTCCGCCTGATGGGCTTCGGCCATCGCGTCTACAAGAATTTCGATCCGCGCGCCAAGATCATTCGCGCCATGTGCCACAAGGTGCTGGCGCAGATGGGGCGCTCGGACAACCCGCTGTTCGAGCTGGCGCTGCGCCTGGAAGAGGTCGCGCTCAGGGACGAGTACTTCGTGTCGCGCAAGCTCTACCCGAACGTGGATTTCTATTCCGGCATCATCTACAGCGCGCTCGGCATCCCGCGCTCGATGTTCACGGTGATGTTCGCCATCGCGCGCACGGTCGGTTGGGTGGCGCACTGGCAGGAAATGATCGCCGATCCCAACATGCGCATCGGGCGCCCGCGCCAGCTGTACACGGGCCCGACGCGGCGCGATTACCTCGACATCAAGAAGCGCTGACGCGCTCTTCTATTCTTCCGCTTTTTCTTCGAGAAGCGATTTGAGCTCAGTCGCGCCGGCGCGCCGCATCGGCCGGCCGTCTACCGGGCTGAACGGCGCCTGGCGGATGCCATCGCGCGGAAAGACCGTCGCGTCGATGACGTGCTGGCCCGCCTCGAAGCGCACGGCCGGCAGGTTGATCGTGCGGTCGGTGAACATCTTGACGCGTCGTTCCGCGAGCTCGTGCCGGATGCCGTGGTCCATGAGCTTGAGCATCACCGCCTCGGCGCGATCGGCGAAGAGGTGCAGGTCGACGTCCGAGTGCTCGGTGGCGGTGCCGGCCAGCACCGGACCCACGAGACGCGGCTCGAATTCCTGGAGCAGCTGCATGGCGATGAGCGCGGCCCGGCGCTGCTCACGTAACGACTGCACGTGCGTGTCGGCTGCGAAAAGGCGGTGATACTCCACGAGCGCGGCTTCGATTTCGGTGTTCTTGGGCAGGAGTGACGCATCCGTCGCGCCCAGGCGCTCGGCAGCCTTGCGCTTGGCGAGCAGATAATCGTCGATGCCGTGCTCGCTCATGATGCGGGCGGCTTCCTGCGCGATTGCGCGGCGCAACTCTTCGGCGCGGCTCAGCGGTTTCATGCG
>DATIEU010000213.1:0-6022 GCA_035455565.1 Steroidobacteraceae bacterium
ACCCTGACCTGGCTGGGACAGCGACCCCCCGCCGAGCTGGCACGCGGTCAACCCACCGAAGTCATGAAGTGGGCCATCGCCAACTGGGACCCCTTGCCCTTGCGGGGTCGACGCGAAGTCCGCCTGTAACCCGATTGGGCATGGCGGCGCGGATGGATTATTGTATGCCCCTCAACTTCTGCGACGACTACCCTTAGGCCCCGGTGCAACGCCGGACGCCCGCAGAGCAAGTCGCCGGAGGCAGCGTCAGATGAGCGAGCCGCGAGTCATCAAGAAGTATCCGAACCGTCGGCTGTATGACACCGTTGAGAGCCGCTACATCACGCTGTCCGATATCCGTCGGCTGGTTCTCGACAAGGTTGAGTTCGTCGTCATCGACAAGAAGACGCAGGAAGACATCACGCGCAGCATCCTGCTGCAGGTGATCGCCGAGCAGGAGCACCAGGGCGAGCCGCTGATGAGCCAGGATTTCCTGTCCCAGGTGATTCGCTCCTACGGCGGCGCCATGCAGGGCTTCGTCGGCAGCTACCTCGAGCAGAGCCTGAAGCTCTTCGTGACGCAGCAGCAGCAGGTGCGCGATCGCGTGAAGAGCATGGTCGGCGTAGACCCGGTCGAAACGGTGACCAGCCTGGCGCAGAAGAACTACGCGCGCTGGCGCTCGGTGCAGGACGAGATCTTCAAGGCCCTGATGAATGCCGCGAGCCGCAGCCGCGATCGTCCGGAAACCGACGATGCGGCTGACGGCGGTGAAGTGAAGCAGCAGCCACCGCCGGCCGCCTGAAGCAGGCGCCCCGCCGCAACGGGCCGCGCAGCCCTAGCCGACGTTGCGCATGCTGAGGCGGATGCGACCCTGCCGGTCCACCTCCAGCACCTTCACCTTGATGACGTCGCCTTCCTTGAGCTTGTCGCTGACACGCTCCACGCGCTCGTCCGAGATCTGCGAGATGTGCACCAGGCCATCCTTGCCGGGCAGGATGGTCACGAAGGCGCCGAAATCCATCAGGCGGGCCACCTTGCCCTCGTAGACACGGCCGACCTCGACGTCCGCCGTGATGAGCTCGATCCGGCGCTGCGCCTCGCGCCCGGACGCACCGTCGACCGAGGCAATGCGCACCGTGCCGTCGTTCTCGATGTCGATCGTGGTGCCCGTCTCCTCGGTGATGCCGCGGATGACTGCGCCACCCTTGCCGATGACCTCGCGGATCTTCTCGGGGTCGATCTTGATGGTGATGATGGTCGGCGCCCACTCGGACATGCTGGCGCGCGGCGCGCTGATTACGGCATTCATCTGCTGCAGGATGTGCAGCCGCGCCTCGCGTGCCTGGGCGAGCGCGACCTGCATGATCTCGCGGGTGATGCTGTCGATCTTGAGGTCCATCTGCAGGGCGGTGACGCCGCTCTTCGTGCCCGCCACCTTGAAGTCCATGTCGCCCAGGTGATCCTCGTCGCCGAGGATATCGGTGAGCACCTGGAAGCGGTCGCCTTCCTTGACCAACCCCATCGCCACGCCCGCGACGCCCTCCTTGATCGGAACGCCCGCATCCATCAGCGCCAGACTCGTGCCGCACACGCTCGCCATCGAGCTCGAGCCGTTCGACTCGAGGATCTCCGAGACCACGCGGATCACGTACGGGAAGGTCGACATGTCCGGCATGACTGCGGCGATACCGCGTTTTGCCAGGTTGCCGTGGCCGATTTCGCGGCGCTTGGGCGAACCCATCATGCCCGTCTCGCCCACGCTGAACGGCGGGAAGTTGTAGTGGAGCATGAAGGGCTCTTTGCGCTCGCCTTCGAGGGCATCGATGATCTGCGCATCGCGGCCCACGCCGAGCGTCGTGACCACGAGCGCTTGCGTCTCGCCGCGCGTGAAGAGCGCCGAGCCATGCGTGCGCGGCAGCACGCCGGTCTTGATGGTGATCGGGCGCACCGTGCGCAGGTCGCGCCCGTCGATGCGCTTCTCGCCCGCGAGAATGCGGTTGCGGACGATGCGGCTTTCGAGCCGGAACACCTCGTCGTTCACCTTCTGCGCCGTCCAGCGCGCGCCCTCGCCGCTCGCGAGAGCCGCAACGGCCGCGGCCTTGATCTCCGCCACGCGCCCATAGCGCTGCTGCTTCTCGGTGATGCGATAGGCTTCGGACAGCGCGGCTTCCGCCTGCTGCGCGACCCCGCTCTGTAGTGCCGTGTCGCCTGCCGGCGCCTGCCAGTTCCACTTGGCCTTGCCGGCCTCACTCGTGAGCTCGTTGATGGCGCGAATCGCGGCCTGCATCTGCTCGTGACCGTGCGTCACCGCACCCAGCATGACTTCTTCGCTGAGCCCCGAGGCCTGCGACTCGACCATCAGCACGCCTTCCGCTGTGCCCGCAACGACCAGGTCGAGTTGTGACTCCTTGAGCTGCGCGTTGGTGGGATTCAGCAGGTAACGGCCGTCCTTGTAGCCGACGCGCGCGGCGCCGATCGGACCCTGGAACGGCATGCCGCTGAGTGCGAGTGCCGCCGAGGCACCGAGCATCGCCGGGATGTCCGGATTGACGTCCGGGTTCACGGACAGGACCGTGGCCACCACCTGCACTTCGTTATTGAAGCCCTCGGGAAAGAGCGGACGGATCGGGCGGTCGATGAGACGCGAAGTCAGCGTCTCCTTCTCGCTCGGGCGGCCTTCGCGCTTGAAGAAGCCGCCGGGGATGCGCCCCGCCGCGTAGGTTCTTTCCTGGTAGTTGACCGTCAGCGGGAAGAAGTCCCGGCCTTCGACGGCGGTCTTTTGTCCCACCGCGGTGACCAACACGACGGTGTCCGCCATGGTGACGAGGGCGGCGGCGTCGGCTTGACGCGCGACTTCGCCGGTTTCGATGGTGACGCTGTGTTCACCGTAAGCAAAAGTCTTCTTAGCTGCGCTCACGCTGCCTGCCTTGAGGATGAATGTGGGCCCGGGATCCTTCGCCGCGCCGCCGGCACGCGCCGGCAACGCCGCACTCAACGCCGGAGACCGAGGCGCTCGACGAGCGACTGGTACTTTTCGGGGGACGTGGCCTTGAGATAGTCGAGGAGCTTGCGACGCTGGTTGACCATCTTGAGCAAGCCGCGACGCGATGCATGGTCCCGCTTGTGAGCGGTGAAGTGCTCGCTCAATCCGTTGATGCGTTCGGAGAGCAGCGCGACCTGGACTTCGGGTGATCCAGTGTCCTTCGGATCGCGGCGATACTGAGCGACGACGCCGCTTTTTTGCTGGCTATTCAATGACATTGGAGGATATTCCTCAACCTATTTCTCTATGCCTCTTTTACGAAGGCGCGCATTCTACCCGCTGCCCTGTGGTGCCACAAGCTATTGAGCGATGGGCAAATGACGGCGTGGCGGTCACGCCGGTGGCGTGCGTGGCGCCAGTCGCGCGCGCGTGTCGGCGATCAGGCGGCGCGCCGTGACACGGCCCTGCTCGTCCCGGCGCGCGATGCCGAGGAATCGGCCCGCAGGCCCGTAGGTGCGCACCAGTCCTTCCACTGGCACGCCCCCGAGAGCCGTCACCGCCTGGCCGTCGAGCAACCGGCGGGCGTCATCGGCGTCGAGGTCGACACGCGGCCAACTCTCTATCCCGCGATCGGCGGGCAGCAACCACTTCGTCAGCGCTTGCGGATCGCTCGCGGCCGAATGCAGGACGTCGAGAGTCACCATCGGCTCCGTGGCAAACGGCTCGACCCAAAGGCGCCGCAGGTCTTCGACGTAGCCGCAACTGCCGAGCACCTGGGCGATGTCCACGGCGAGCGTGCGCACGTAGGTACCCTTCGAACACACGACCCGCACGGTTACGTGCGGTGGCTCAAGGGCGCATAACTCGAGGCTGTCGATGTGGATCGTCCGTGCCGGGCGCTCGACTTCTATACCGCGACGCGCGAGCTCGTAGAGCCGGGCGCCGCGATGCTTGAGGGCGGAATGCATCGGTGGCACCTGTTCGCGCCGCCCGATGAAACCGGACAGCGTGCTCGCTACGGCGGCTTCGTTGAGAACGGGCACGGCGCACTCGGTGACGAATTCGCCCTCGAGGTCGCCCGTAGTAGTGCTCGCGCCCAACCGGATCACGAATTCGTAGCACTTGCGGCCATCGAGCAGCGCGCCCGCGAGCTTGGTCGCCTCGCCGAGACAGATGGGCAACATGCCACTGGCGAGTGGATCCAGGCTGCCGCCATGCCCGGCCTTGCGAGCCCGGAACAGGTGTTTCACCTGCTGCAAGGCTTCGTTCGAGCTCAAGCCCGTCGGCTTGTCGAGCAGCAGGATGCCATCGATGGCGGTTGCGGCCGGCATGGACATGCGCGCCTTCAGTCCTTGGGCGCGCCTCGCGATTCGGGTGGCCTGGGATCTGCGGGATCGTCCACGTGGGTCTCGACATCGTGCGCCACCGCGGAATCGATCAGCGAGCTGAGGCGCATGCCAGCGGCGAGTTGTTCGTCCGGCCGGAACATGAGCTCCGGTGCCACCCGCAGCTCGAGCGAGCGTCCTACCAGGCCGCGGAGAAACCGGGCCGCCCCATCGAGCCCCGCCTGCACCCCGGCCGCATCGCGCGCCTCATCGAAGCGCGTATAGAAGACCTTGGCGTGCTTGAGATCGGGCGACACGCGTACCGCGGTGATGGTGATGCTGCCGACGCGTGGGTCGCGGATCTCGCGACGCAGGAGATCGCTCAGGACGCGCTGGAGCTCGCCCTCGATGCGGCGACTGCGATGCGGATCCTTGGGCATTTATGCGTCGACGGTCCGCGCCACTTCGACGCGGGCATAGCACTCGATCTGGTCGCCGGCGCGCACGTCGTTGTAGTTCTTGACGCCGATGCCGCATTCGGTGCCCGCGCGCACTTCGTTGACGTCGTCCTTGAAGCGACGCAGCGATTCGAGCGCCCCCTCGAAGATCACGACGTTATCGCGCAGCACGCGGATCGGGTTGTTGCGGCGGACGTAGCCGTCCACCACCATGCAGCCCGCCACGGTGCCGAACTTGCTCGAGCGGAACACTTCGCGCACCTCGGCGAGCCCGACGATCTGCTCCTTCACTTCGGGCGCGAGCATGCCCGACATGATCTGCTTCACGTCGTCGATCGCCTCGTAGATGATGCTGTAGTAGCGCACATCCACGTTGGTTTCCTTGATCATGTCGCGAGCGGCTGCGTCGGCGCGCACGTTGAAGCCGATGATGCGGGCCTTGGATGCGGCCGCGAGCGACACGTCCGACTCGGTCAGCCCGCCGACACCGCTCGCAATGACCTTCACCGCGACTTCGTCCGTACTGAGCTTCGCGAGAGCATCGCGCAGCGCCTCGGCGCTGCCCTGCACGTCGGCCTTGATCAGCAGGTTGATGACGCCCGAGCGGTTCTCGTCGGTCTGCGAGAAGACGTCCTCGAGCTTGGTCGGGCTCTGGCGTGCGAGCTTGACGTCGCGGAACTTGCCCTGGCGGTAGAGCGCCACTTCGCGGGCCTTGCGCTCGTTCTCGACCACCATCAGGTCATCTCCCGCGTTCGGCGAGCCTGACAGGCCGAGCACCACCACCGGCATGGACGGACCCGCGCTCTCGATGGCCTTACCAGCCTCGTCGAACATCGCGCGCACTCGGCCGAACTCCTGACCGACCAGGATGTAGTCGCCGAGCTTGAGCGTGCCACGCTTGACCAGGATGGTGGCCACGGTGCCCCGGCCCTTCTCGAGGCTCGATTCGAGCACCACGCCCGCCGCCATGCCCTCTTTCGGGGCCTTGAGCTCGAGGACGTCCGCCTGCAGCAGCAACGTGTCGAGCAGCTGGTCGATGCCCTGGCCGGTCTTCGCCGAGACGTAGGCGAACAGGTTTTCGCCGCCCCACTCCTCGGGCATCACCTGCTGCTTGGCGAGATCGCTCTTGATGCGCTCCTGGTCGGCATCGCTCTTGTCGATCTTGTTGATGGCGACGACGATCGGTACCTCCGCCGCGCGCGCATGCTGGATCGCTTCGACAGTCTGCGGCATGACACCGTCGTCCGCCGCGACCACGAGCACCACGATGTCGGTGA
>DATIEU010000214.1:0-5212 GCA_035455565.1 Steroidobacteraceae bacterium
ATCGAGCTTGCCAACGGTTTTCATGAGCTCTGCGATGCCACGGAACAGCGGGCGCGATTCGAGCGCGATCTCGCCCAGCGGCGTGCACGTGGCAGGAGCGAGCCGCCACTCGACGAACGCCTGCTCGCGGCGCTCGCGGCCGGGTTGCCCGACTGCTCAGGTGTCGCGGTGGGATTCGATCGCGTGGTCATGGCGGCGACTGGCGCGCGCGGGATCGATGAGGTGATTGCATTTCCCGCCGAACGCGCGTGAGATTTACATCCATGGCGCACGCCACAGCAACGATTGATTTCGCCGACAAGCGTCGCGGCTACGACGAGCTCGCTCGCCAGCTGGAAGGACTGCTGAGCGGCGAACGTCATCTCATCGCGAACTCCGCCAACATGGCTGCGTTGCTGTACGGCTCGCTGCCCGACATCAACTGGGTCGGTTTCTATTTCCTCGAGGATGGCGAGCTGGTGGTCGGTCCGTTCCAGGGGAAGCCCGCCTGCGTGCGCATCGCGCTCGGGCGCGGCGTGTGCGGCACCGCGGCTGCCCGGCGCACCACGCTGGTCGTGCCGGACGTTCACGCGTTTGCCGATCACATCGCGTGCGATCCGGATTCAAATTCAGAGATCGTCGTGCCGCTCATCCGCGGACGTATGCTCATCGGCGTACTCGATATTGACAGTCCGCGCATCGGGCGCTTCGACGAGCAGGACCGCGCCGGCCTCGAGCAGCTCGCAGCGCTCTTCGTCGCCAGCCTCGATCGCAGTTGAAGCGCCTATTGCTTGGCGCGAGAGATGTACGCGCCGCTGCGCGTATCGACGCGGATCACTTCGCCTTCGTTGATGAAGAGCGGCACACGCACGACCGCGCCGGTTTCGAGCTTGGCGGGCTTCTGACCACCCGTCGCCGTGTCGCCACGTACTCCCGGGTCGGTCTCGATGACCTTGAGCTCGACGTGCGCCGGTGGCGTCACGACCAGCGGCACGTTGTTCCACAGCGTGATGATGCAGACGTCGCCATCCTTGAGCCAGATCGCGCCGTCCCCCACCACCGCTTTCGCCGCCACATACTGCTCGAAGCTCTCGGGCACCATGAAGTGCCAGAAGTCTCCGTCCGTGTAGAGGTACTGCATTTCGGTGTCGACCACATCCGCGGCCTCGAGCGTTTCGCCCGACTTGAACGTGCGCTCGATGACGCGCCCGGTTTTCAAGTTGCGCACCTTGACGCGATTGAACGCCTGCCCTTTGCCCGGCTTCACGAATTCGTTCTCGACGATCGCGTACGGATCACCGTCCATGAGAACCTTGAGTCCGGAGCGGAACTCGTTAGTGCTGTAGCTCGCCATCGTCTTGAGCTCACGTGAGCCCGGCAGCCGGGCTGCGGGGCGTTGCGAAAGGGCGCGTATGATAGCGGCAAGCATTACCACCCGCCACAGCGCTCAAAACGAAGGCCCGGATGGTGAGGCACCGCACGGTTGGCCGGGGGCCCGATGCTACAATCCCCGCTCCTTTTAACGATGTCGGGCTCGCATGAACCGGACCGCAGCAACCGTTGCAGGACATGAGGCCAATAGGGAGACACCGTTGAGCGAGCAGGGAGCGGTGCCGATGATCATCGTCACCCACAGCCAGGATCACGTCCAGGCTGTCAACAGCACGCTACGCAACGCCGGCCATCCCGTGCACTGCACGTGGATACCCGACATTCGCGACCTCGGCGACGCGCTCACGCAGATCAACCCGGAAATGCTCCTGGTGTTCGCGGACAAGTTCGACGCGAGCCTCGAAGCGGTGATGCAGATTCGTCACCAGTTCGGCCCCGAGGTACCCGCGCTAATCGTGCGCGACGGCGTGAGCGAGGAAGTCATGGCCGAAGCGATGCGCATCGGCGCGCAGGACGTGGTGTCGCTCGGCAACCGCGCACGGCTGCAGTCGGTCGTCACACGCGAGCTGCGCGCCTTCCGGCTCGAGCGCGCGCTCAATACGACGCTCTCTTCCGCGCGCGAGTACAAGCAGCAACTGCAGGCCTTCATGACCGGCTCGGCGGACGCGATCGCCCACGTGGCCGAAGGCATCATCGTCGACGCCAATCCCGCATGGAGTGAGCTGTTCGGTTACTCGGAGCCCGACGAGCTCACCGGTCAGCCGTTGATGGATCTCTTCGAAGCCGACACGCACGCCGCGGTCAAGGGCGCACTAGTGGCCTGCATGCAGGGCAAGTGGTCGGGGCATGCGCTGCGCGTCAATGCGTTGCTGAGCGAAGATTCGGCGGTGCCACTCGAGCTGCAGCTCAGTCGCACCGAGTTCGACGGCGACCCGTGTGTGCGGATTTCGGTGGCTGCGCGTCGCGACAGCGGTGGCGCCCAGATCGAGCAGCAGCTCAAGGATGCCGTGCGTCGCGATCCTTCGACCGGCTTGCTGCATCGACGCTTCTTCGTCGAGGCGCTGACAGCACGCCTCGGCACACCAGTGAAGGGCGGCGTGCGCGAGCTTGCCTACGTGAAACCCGACAAGTTTGCGGGCATCCAGGCGGACATCGGCCTGCTGGCGAGCGAGGACTTCCTGGTGGCCTTCGCGGAACTGCTGCGCGACCAGCTCACACCCAACGACCTCGCCGGGCGCTTCGGCGGCAACACTTTCGTGGTACTCCTCGAGCGCGGCACGCCGCGCGATGTCGAAGCCTGGGCGGAGCATGTCGTGCAGCGCGTCGGCCGCCACGTCTTCCAGATCGCACAGAAGTCTTTCTCGGCCACCTGCACCGTCGGCCTCGCCGTGGTTCCCCCCGGCATGACGGATGTCTCGGTGCCGCTCACGGATGCCAACACAGCCAACAAGCACGGGCGCGCGGACGGCGGTAACCAGGTCACGCTGATAGATCGCACCGAATCCGATACGCGTGTGCTCGCCGCGGACAAGATCTGGGTGAAACAGATCAAGGCGGCGCTCATGGAGAACCGCTTCCGCCTGGTGCAGCAGCCGATCGCGAGCCTGCAGGGCGAAGACAAGGGCATGTTCGACGTGTTGGTGCGCATGCTCGACGAACAGCGCGGCGAAGTGTTGCCGACGGAATTCATGGCCGCGGCGGAGCGCAACGATCTGATGAAGAACATCGATCGCTGGGTCATTGGCGCGTCCATGTCGTTCGGCGCGGCGCGCAAGCCCTCGTGTATCTTCGTGCGCCTGTCGCGCGACTCGGTCGTGGACAAGTCGCTGGTGACCTGGCTGCAGACCCAGCTCAAGGCGATCCGCATCGAGCCGCAACGCATCTGCTTCCAGGTAACCGAGGAAGTGGCCACACAGCACGTCAGCCAGACCAAGGAATTGGTCAAGGCGCTGCGCGCGCTGCACTTTCGCTTCGCTCTCGAGCATTTCGGCGCAGGCCGCGATTCGCTGGGACTCCTGGCCAATATCACCACCGACTTCATCAAGATCGATGGTTCCCTGATGCAGGGTCTCGCGATCAACAACCAGCTGCAGCAGACCGTGAAGGGCCTGGTGGAGTCCGCCAAGAAGAGAAAGGTGGAGACCATCGCCGAGCGAGTCGAGGATGCCAATACCATGGCCGTGCTCTGGCAGCTGGGCATCGAATTCATCCAGGGCTATTTCGTCAACGCCCCGGAAGAAGTGGTGATCGGCACCCGTTGATCGCGTGCCGTCGGCGGCTTCCTACCCGCGTCAACCGCGGTCCGCCGATATTCGCGCATTCCCGTTTCCGGTAGACCGCCGCGTGGAGGTTAATCCCATGCCAACACGACGCACGGTCGAGAAAGCGCAGGAAGACCTGCGCGAAGGTAAGAGTCCCACGACGGCAGCCGGCGAATTCGTGCACGAGGAGATCGAGCACGTCCGCGAAGGCAAGCATGGCGCCAAATCCACCAAGCAGGCGATCGCCATTGGCTTGTCCAAGGCACGTCGCGCCGGCGTGCCCTTGAAGCCACCGCGCCAGGGACAAGCGACAAGACGCACGCGCCAGGCGGCGCGCCGCGACTACGAAGTCGGCCAGGGCCGACGCAAGCCGCGGACAGCTTCGCGCCGGCGCAAGGCCGTGGCGCGTCGTGCCCTCAAGCGGCAGCCACGCAGAGCGGCTTCGCGCACCGCACTATCGCGGCAGGCGCGCAGCGCTGCGCGCCGGCGGACAGGCACACGCCGGCGGAAAACTGTCGCACGTCGTCGAAAGTGAAACGCCGTCAGGGGGCGGCGGGTTCCAGCCGATCGACCTTGCGCCAGCCGCGCGGTAGCACGGCGCCGCGCTGGCCGCGTTCGCCCCGATAAGAATCGAGCTCATTGAAGGCGAGTGTCATGCGCCTTTCGCCGCTCACCACGACCAGCTTGCGATCCGGAGCGATCACGGCGAGTGCCGCGACGTATTCCTCGCGCGTCGCGAACTTCTTCCCCGAAATACCGAACAACTTGTTGCCCTTGCCACGCGGCAACTCCGGCACATCGCTCACCGGGAAGGCGAGCATCTTGCCTTCCGAGCTCACGACTACCACCAGCGACTGCGGATCCGCGGGCACCGGCGCGGCGGGCAACACCTTCGCACCCTCCGGAACTCGCAGCACGCCCTTGCCCGCCTTGTTGCGCGAGTGCGTCTCCTTGAGGCGCACCGTGAACCCATAACCAGAATCAGAAGCGACCAGCCACAGGTCCTCTGGCTCGCCGATCATCACGCCGGCGAAGCTCGCACCATCCGGCGGATCGAGACGACCGGAGAGCGGTTCGCCCTGCCCGCGGGCCGAAGGCAGCGTGTGCGCTTGCAGGCTGTACGCGCGACCCGTGCTGTCCAGAAAGACCGCGAGTTGGGTCGACCGGCCGAGTGCCGCCGCCTGGTATTCATCGCCGGTCTTGTAACTCAGCGTGCGCGGATCGAGATCGTGACCTTTTGCGGCGCGCACCCAGCCGCGTGCGGACAGCACCACCGTCACCGGCTCGCTCGTCACGAGCTCCGTCTCGTCGATCGCCTGCGCCGCTTCGCGCTCGACGATAGTCGTGCGCCGGTCGTCACCGTACTCCTCGGCGTCCGCAATCAGCTCCTCGCGCACCAGCTTGCGCAGGCGCGCCTTGCTTTTCAACGTCGCCTCGAGCTCCTCGCGTTCGGCCTCGAGCTCCTTCTGCTCCTCGCGGATCTTCATCTCCTCGAGCTTGGCGAGGTGGCGCAGCTTCGTCTCGAGGATCGCTTCGACCTGGTCCTCCGAAAGCTTGAAACGCTTCATCAACACCGGCTT
>DATIEU010000215.1:0-11448 GCA_035455565.1 Steroidobacteraceae bacterium
CGTTGCAGGCGGCGCTCGATGACTGGGAGCGCGCCGCGCCGCGCCTGGCCGAAGCGTTCGAGCAACTGGAACGAGACAACAATCGCTCGGCCTTCTCCTTCGAAGCGCGCAAGGCGCTGGCACCGCTGCCACGTGCCTATCAATGGGCGGACGGCAGCTCGTACGTCACCCACGTGGAGCTGGTCCGAAAGGCGCGCGGCGCCGAAATGCCGGCGTCCTTCTGGTCCGATCCACTCATGTACCAGGGCGGCTCCGACGATTTCCTCGGACCGATGGAGGAAGCGCTCTTCGTGAGCGAGGATCACGGCATCGATCTCGAGGCCGAGGTCGCCGTGATCACGGACGATGTACCGATGGGCGTCACGCCCGAGCAGGCGCGCGAGCACATCAGGCTTCTCATGCTGGTCAACGACTGGTCGTTGAGAAACCTGGTGCCCGCCGAGCTCGCGAAGGGATTCGGCTTCTTCCAATCGAAGCCCGCCACCGCGTTTTCGCCCGTGGCGCTCACGCCGGACGAGCTCGGAGAGGCGTGGGACGGCGGCAAAGTCAACCTGCCGCTGCTCAGCTCCATCAATGGCCAGCGACTCGGCCAGCCGAACGCGGGCGTGGACATGACTTTCGACTTCCCGCGGCTCATCGCGCATGCCGCACTCACGCGTCGCCTGCGCGCCGGCTCGATCATTGGATCCGGTACCGTCTCCAACAACGATCGTTCCACCGGTTCGAGCTGCCTCGCCGAGAAGCGTTCGCTCGAGCAGATCGCGGACGGCAAGCCCAGCACGCCTTTCCTCAAGTTCGGCGACCGGGTGCGCATCGAGATGCTCGATGCAAGCGGACAGAGTCTCTTCGGCGCGATCGACCAGAAAGTGATCAAGGCCTGACGCGTCGAGTCGAACTCGTTGCATTCGCTGACGTCCGCCGCGCAAGCACCTTGCCGATCCGGTTTCCCGAGAGCTGGGCGACCTCGAAGCGCCAGCCGCCCCAGTCGACGTACTCGCCCACTCGCGGCACGCGGTCGAGCAGGAACAGGATGAATCCCGCAAGGGTATTGAACTGGCCGGCGGGCACTTCGATGCCGAGGCGGGCCTGTACCGCATGGATCGCCATCGCGCCATCCATGCTCATGATGCCATCGCCGAGATCGCGCACTTTAGGCTCGTCCTGGGTCGCCACCGGCAGCTCGCCGGCGATCGCCTCGAGCACGTCAGTGTGCGTGACGATTCCCTGCAGCACGCCATAGGCATCCAGCACGATGGCGATCTCGATCGGTGTTTGCTTGAAAAGGCGTAGCGTGTCGAGGATCGTGGCCTCTTCCTGGACCGCAACCGGCTCACGCACGATCCTGCTGAACTCGTGTGCACTTGGGTCGAAGCAGAATTCGACGATGTCGGCCCGGCGTGCCACGCCGAGCACGTTGTCGACCGTGCCGCGGCTCACCAGGAAGTGACGATGGGTGGAGGCGCGCACCACCGCGAGGAGAGTCTCCTTCGCGGCGTTCGCGTCGATCCAGACGACATCGGCGCGCGGCGTCATGATCGACTGCACCGACCGCTCCCCGAGCAGCAGGACGCCCCGCACCATGTCCCTCTCGGCCGGCGTGAAAACGTCCGACCTGATCGTTTCGGGCACGAGAGTGGTTGCAGTTGCTTGCGGCGCGCCTGACGCCGATGCAAACACCGGCACGCCACCGATCATCCGCAGCACCGCGTCGGCCGCGCGCTGACGCAGCGGCATCGATTCCGCCCAGCGGCGCCGGTTGCGCTGCGCGAGCTGATTGAACGATTCGATCAGCACTGAGAAACCGATGGCGGAATAGAGATATCCCTTGGGGATGTGATAGCCCAGTCCGTCCACGATCAGCACCAGCCCCACCATGAGCAGGAAGCCCAGGCACAGGACGACCACCGTCGGGTGCGCATTGACAAAGGCGGTCAGTGGACCGCTGGCCAGGATCATGACGGCGACCGCGATCACCACGGCGGCCATCATCACCGGGAGCTGATCCACCATGCCCACCGCGGTGATGACCGAATCGAGCGAGAACACGGCGTCGAGGACGATGATTTGCGCGACCACCGGCCAGAACCGGCCCCGGGCACTGACCTCCGCGGCTTCGTGCGGCGCCGCCTCGAGCCGGTCGTGCATCTCGAGAGTCGCCTTGACCAGGAGAAAGGCGCCGCCGCCGATCAGGATGACGTCCCGCCATGACAGCTCGATGGTAGCGATGGTCAGGAACGGTTCTGTCAGCCCCATGATCCAAGTGATGCTGGCCAGCAGCGCGAGACGCATGAAGCAGGCCACCGTCAACCCCAGGACGCGCGCGCGATCGCGCATTGAGGGCGGCAGCTTATTGGCGAGGATGGCTATGAAAATCAGGTTGTCGATGCCGAGTACAATTTCCAGCACGACGAGCGTCAGTAGACCAATCCAGATGGTCGGATCTGTGAGCCATTCCATTGAGGCGTCCTCGCAGTGGGCGTGGGCCGTAGCGTAGCCGAACGGCCGCCACGACAGACGCCCGTGCGCACGAGACCGCAAGTCGCGCGATCACTGCATGAGCCGGGTAGCCTTCCACGGCGCGGGCGCGCACACTAGCGACACCCCGCGGAGAGACTCATGGGACAGACCGTTCAACTGGCGGCCGGCGACGGCCACCGTTTCGCTGCGTATCGCGCGGCGCCGGCCGAGGCAGCGCGCGGCGCGCTCGTCATCGTGCAGGAAATCTTTGGCGTCACGCAGCACATGCGCAACGTCGCCGACCAGTATGCCGGCATCGGATACACGAGCGTGGTGCCGGCGATGTTCGACCGCATCGAGCCGGGCATCGAGCTGCCGTACACCGAGATTGCGCGCGGTCGGGAGTACGCGGGGCGGCTCAGGCTCGACCAGACGCTGCTCGATATCAACGCCGCGATCGCTGCGGTCGCCGCGGACGGCAAGCCGGGCGTCGTGGGTTTCTGCTGGGGCGGCACCATCGCCTATCTTGCCGCGTGCGAGGCGCCGATCGCCGCCGCGGTGGCGTACTACGGCGGTCGCATCACGCAGTACCTGGATCGCAAGCCCCGTGTGCCGGTCATGTATCATTTCGGCGAGCTGGACCGGAACATTCCGCTCACCGCAGTGGAGCAAATCCGCGCCGCGCATCCACAGGGCATCTACCACCTCTATCCCGCCGGTCACGGCTTCAACTGCGCGGAACGCGCCGACTACGACGCAGCGAGCGCGCGGCTCGCCTTCGATCGCACGCGCGAATTCCTGGCACGACACATCGGGTGACGCATGGAACTGAAAGACTCGAAGCTCCTGCGACAGAAGTGCTACATCGACGGCGAATGGCGCGACGCTGGCGGCGGCCAGGCGATCGACGTCATCAATCCGGCGACTCAGAAAAAGATCGGCACCGTGCCGCGCATGGGCACTGCGGAAGCGCGCACG
Source organism: Steroidobacteraceae bacterium (assembly GCA_035455565.1). Lineage (GTDB taxonomy): Bacteria > Pseudomonadota > Gammaproteobacteria > Steroidobacterales > Steroidobacteraceae > DATBVX01. Next base: position 3,436 of record DATIEU010000215.1, read on the forward strand.
GCAATTGCCGCGGCCAACGCGGCGTGGCCCGCGTGGGCGCGCCGTACGGCCAAGGAGCGCGCGGTGATCCTGAAGCGCTGGCACGATCTCATGATGGCGAACCAGGACGATCTCGCCACGCTGATGACCGCTGAGCAGGGCAAGCCCCTCGCGGAATCTAAGGGCGAGATCGCCTACGCGGCCTCCTTCATCGAATGGTTTGCCGAGGAAGGCAAACGGCTCTACGGCGATGTGATCCCCGGCCACCAGCCCGACAAGCGCATCGTGGTGCTGCGCCAGCCGATTGGCGTCGTCGCAGCCATCACGCCCTGGAACTTTCCCGCCGCAATGATCACGCGCAAGGTCGGACCTGCGCTCGCCGCCGGTTGCGCGGTCGTCTGCAAGCCGGCGACGCAGACGCCTTACTCCGCGCTCGCGATGGCAGAACTCGCCGAGCGCGCGGGCGTGCCCAAAGGCATCCTCAATGTCATCACCGGCTCCGCCGAGGAGATCGGTGGCGAGATGACCTCGAACCCGATCGTCCGCAAAGTGACATTTACGGGATCGACCGCGGTGGGCAAGCGTCTGATGGCGCAGTGTGCCGGCTCGGTCAAGAAGGTCTCGCTCGAGCTCGGCGGCAACGCGCCCTTCATCGTGTTCGACGATGCCGACCTCGACGCGGCGGTGCAGGGCGCGATCGCGAGCAAGTACCGCAACACCGGCCAGACCTGCGTATGCGCCAATCGCCTGCTCGTGCAGGACGGCGTTTACGACGCTTTCGCCGGCAAGCTGGTCGATGCGGTGGCGCTGCTCAAGATCGGCGACGGCCTCAAGGGCGCCACCGACCAGGGACCGCTCATCGACATGAAGGCCGTGGCCAAGGTCGAGGAGCACATCGCCGATGCGCTCGCCAAGGGTGCCGCAGTGGCGGCGGGCGGCAAGCGCCATGCGCTCGGCGGCACGTTCTTCCAGCCCACAGTGCTCACCAACGTCAAGCCAGACATGATGGTGGCGCGCGAGGAAACCTTCGGCCCAGTCGCGCCGCTCTTTCGCTTCAAGACCGAGCAGGACGCGATCCGCATGGCGAACGACACCGAGTTCGGTCTCGCAGCGTATTTCTACACGCGCGACCTCGCGCGTTCGTGGCGCGTGTCGGAGGCGCTCGAATACGGCATCGTCGGCGTCAACACCGGCATCATCTCCACCGAGGTCGCGCCATTTGGCGGCATGAAGGAGTCCGGCATCGGACGCGAGGGATCGAAGTACGGCATTCTCGATTACACCGAGCTCAAGTACGTGTGTGTGGGTGGCGTCACGACGTGAGTTCACCGGCGCAACCGGAGCGCCCTCAACCCGGCCCTCTCCCGCCGCTCTCCGACCGCACCGTGGTCGCGTTGCTCGCGACCATCAGCGCCTGCGGCCCGATCGCGCTCAACATCTATCTCCCGGCGCTGCCGGTGGTGCAGACCGCGTTCGCGGCCAGCGTGCCGCGCGTGCAGCTCACGCTGAGCGTCGCGTTCCTGGCGTTCGCCGTCGGGCTGATGCTGCACGGGCCGCTCTCCGACCGCTTCGGACGCAAGCCCGTCATTCTGGTGGGCGTTGCCGTTTTCACGCTCGGCTCGCTGATCTGTTTCGCGGCGCCGACGCTCGACTGGCTGATCGTCGGCCGCGCGATCCAGGCGCTCGGGAGCTCCGCCGGGCTGATCGTGGCGCGCGCCATCGTGAGCGACCTCTATCCGCACGAAAAAATGGTGCGGATGATCGCCTACCTCACCATGGTCATGGTGGTCGCGCCGACGGTGTCGCCCTTGCTCGGCGGCCTGCTGGTAACGACATTCGGGTGGCACAGCCTGTTCGTCTTCATGGCGGCCGCTGGCCTCGTGATCCTGTTGACCGCCTGGCGCCTGCTGCCCGAGACGCGCGTGCCTCGGCCACGCGCCGCCCCGCGAGTGTCGATCACGGCGGTCGCCTGGTCGTTGCTGCGCCGGCGCGCATTCGCCGGCTACCTGTTGCAGGGCGCGGTCATCTTTTCGACGTACCTCGTCTTCATCGCGACGGCGCCCCACGTGATGGTCACGGGTCTCGGCCGGCCGCCGACGGAGTACGGCACCTATTTCCTGCTGCTCGCCGGCGGCTACTTTCTGGGCAACTGGAGCGTCACGCGTCTCGCGGCGCACATGGGCACGCAGGCACTGATGCACGCGGGCGTGCTGATCGCCGCCATCGCGACCTGCGCGGCGCTCGGCTTTGCCGTCGTCGGCCTCGTGCATCCGCTGTGGCTGTTCGTGCCGGTCGGCGTGATGGGTTATGGGCAAGGCATGGCGCTGCCGAACGTGACCGCGAGCGCAGTGACGCTGGCACCGGAGTCCGCGGGCATGGCCTCGAGCCTGGTGGGCTTTGCGCAGCAGCTCACCGGGGCGGTGTGCGTGCAGTGGATCGGCACGTTTCCGGTCGACACACCCTTCCCGATGCTGATCTTCTGCTCAGCCGCCTCGGTACTGGCGCTCATCGCCTTGCGAACGCTGCGTCCCGCGTGAGCGGCGCAGCGCTGCGCAAGACGTCCGTGTCACCGCAGTGTCATTCCGCCAGCTGCGCGCGCGTGCATGGCGAGCGCCCATCCTTTTGGGTATGGTGCCCCACGCTCTGGAAAGCATCGCCATGACGCGCTATTTGAACACATCGCCGGTTTCGGACATCGCGTCGCGACGCATCGGCGTCCTGCTCGTCAATACCGGCACGCCCAACGATCCGACGACGCCGGGCGTGCGGCGCTTCCTGGCGCAGATGCTCTCCGATCCACGCCTGGTCGAACTACCGCGCATGTTGTGGTTGCCGATTTTGCACGGCGTGATCCTGCGCGTGCGCCCGCGGCGCAGCGCGCACCTCTATCGCAAGATCTGGACGAGCGAGGGCTCGCCGCAACTCGTCTTCATGCAACGGCTCGCGCGCAAGCTCGCCGCCATGCTCGAACGCGGCACCGAACGTTTCGCGGTGCAGGTCGGCATGTGCTACGGCGACCCGTCCATTCCCGCTGCACTGGCGGCCTTGCGTCAGGCGGGAGCGGAGCGCATCGTCGTCCTGCCGCTCTTTCCGCAGTACGCAGGCGTTACCACCGCTTCCGCTTTCGACCGCGTCACCGCCGAGCTGCGACGCTGGCGCTGTGTGCCCGAAGTGCGCTTTGTGCATGGTTATCACACCGAGCCACGCTACGTAGAGGCGTTGCAACAGAGTGTGCTCGAGCACTGGAAAAAGTCTGGGCGCACGCACCTGCTGATGTCGTTTCACAGCATGCCGGCCCGCTGTGTGGCGAAGGGCGACCCCTATCGATCCAACTGCGAAGAGACGGCGCGGCTGCTTGCGAGCGCGCTGTCACTCGAAGCGGGTGAATGGAGCCTGAGCTTTCAATCACGGTTCGGTCGCGAGGCGTGGCTGCAGCCGTACACGGTCGATGTCTTGCGTCGCTACGCCGCGAACGGGCCGAAGAAGCTCAGCGTGGTGTGTCCAGGCTTTGCGGCCGACTGCCTCGAAACGCTGGAAGAGATCGAGATCACGGGGCGTGCGCAGTTTCTCCAGGCCGGCGGCGAATCGCTGAGCTATGTCGCGGCTCTCAACGATCGCGATACCCATGCGCGGTTGCTCGTCGATCTCGTGACGCGTCAATGCGCGGACTGGGCTACCGCGCGGCCGCTCGCGCCCGCGCAGCAGCAGCCGGCAAGCCTGCGCGCCTAGCCCGTAATCCGCTTTTGCCCGACCCGTCGATGCGCGTGTGTTATCCGTTTGTCGGATCGTCACCGCCGCCGGTCGGCGGCGCGGCGCATCCGTTGACACGGTGCCGGCACATTCTGGCACGATGCAGTGCTTCCCTGGGGGTGAGGGATACCGATGCTTGGACGCTTTCTGGAAGTCAGCATTCAGGCTCCCAGCGTGCTCGAGTCGCTCGAGTTCTATCAGAAGCTCGGCTTCACGCAGGCCGAGGTCGGCGAAGCCTGGCCTCATCCGTATGCGGTGGTGACTGATGGCCGGCTCTTCATCGGCCTGCACCAGCACGACATCGATTCGCCCGCGCTCACCTTCGTCAAGCCCGGCCTGGTCCACCACCTCGAAAAGCTCGAGGCGCTCGGCATCGAATTCGAGTCGTGCCGCCTGGGCGAGGACGTGTTCAACGAAGCGACCTTCCGCGACCCCGATGGGGTCCTGGTGACCCTGATCGAGGCGCGCACTTTCTCGCCACCCTCGCGCGGGGTTGCGGAGACCTCCTGGTGCGGGTACTTCACCGAGCTCGGCATTCCGACGCGCGATGCCGACCGCGCCAAGGAATTCTGGGAACCGCTCGGGTTCGTCGCCGTGGCGAACAATGAAGAGCCGTTCCGGCGCGTCTCCCTCACCAGCGATCATCTCGATCTCGGCCTCTATACGACGCGTGAACTGCGCCGGCCCGTGCTCACGTTCAGCGATGGCGACATGGGGGCGCGCGTCGCGCGCATCGTCAAGCTTGGCATTGAACCCTCGCGCCGGATGCCGGCCGTCTTCGATCCGCACACCACGGCGATGCTGGTCGCGCCCGAGGGCACGGTGCTGCTGCTGATGACCGAGGAATCCGCTTTCCCGTCAACCGCGGGCGCGATCCTGCAGACGGACGAATAGCGCGAAAACCAGTATCAGCAGGTTGCACGCGCCGATCACGAAGAAAGGCGCGGACTTCGTCCAAACGTCGTACAGCCATCCCCCGAGCACGTTCGCCGTGAGGATGCCGACCGAGCCGAAGATGCCGGCGAGGCCGAACACCGACCCACGTATGCGCAGCGGTGCCTCCTGCCCGAGCAGCACCTGACCCGACAGGATTGCGCTCATCTCGCCGATGCCCATCATGATCGCCGCCGCAAAGATCATCGGCGACAGCGGATCGGGCGTGAGGCCCACCCACGTGTAACCGACGAAGGCCAGCGTCATCGCGATCACCACCATCGTGACCCGGTCCATGCGATCGGCGAATCCCATGAACAGGAGCGCGCACAACAAGGCCGCCACCTGCGCCACACCGGAAATGTGACCGGCACGCGCGATTGCTTCGCTGGCGGCGAGTCCTCGTTCCAGTCCGGCCTGGGTGATGCGCAGGCTGAAGTAGGTGCCGATGACCACGACGTCGGCACGCGCCACGAAGTTGACCAGGTAGCCGAGCAGGATGCGTCGGTTGGAGGCCGCGGCACCGCCCTGGCGCAGCAGGCTTCGCAGCGTCTCGTGCGCCGTACTCTCGGTGAGCGGCGCGCGTCGCAGGCCTGCATAGCAGACCCCAGCGGTCAGCACGCACAGCACCGTCGCCGTCCAGTACGTCAGGCGTCCGGCAGTGATTTCGTTGAACGCCTGCGCGGCATAGATCCGCGGCAACTGCGAAAGCAGCAGTACCGAGATCAGCACGCCCAGCCCCGTAAAGATGCCGCTCAGCCCCACGAGCGCACCGCGCGAGCGCTCCTGCGGCGTGTCGGCCATGACCGCCGCCAGCATCGCGCCGACCGCCGAGGCACCCACCGCCCAGAACATGGTGCTCAGCACGAGCAGTTCGAAGCTCTGCGAGAACGGGATGAGCGCGAATCCGGCGCCCAGCCACAGGAAGCCCAGGCCAAACACGGGACGCCGCCCGATCTTGTCGGACAGCGCGCCGCACGGGCCGACCAGCAGCAACGTGACGAGCTCATTCAGCACGCCGAGCACCAGCGTCGCGCGGCCCTGCTGATCCTCGGGAAGCCCCAGGTTGACGTTGAGCGTGTACGGCTGGATGAAACTCAGGAACGCCAGCAGGCAGACGCTGAATACCGCCGTGAAGAGGAACGCCAGCGCATTGCGGCGGGTGATCCCGGGCGCGAGCCAGATAAAAAAGAGGCGCTGCGTGCTCGACTGATCGGTCACGAGGGTCCTGCCAGGTCGCCCGAGCGCGCGATGATAGCCGCCCGGCGCGGCAGATACGCACGCCCGGCGTTGCTTTGCCCGCTACGGGGGCCGACGCAGCCGCGCCGCGTTTCGGCCTCCATATCCAGTCGTTGGTCCCGAAAACGCGCGCCCACGCGACGGAACGATTATCCTGTGCGCCTTTGTTTTTGGGCCGGATGCAACGCCAACAACTCGATCGCACCGGCCTGAATTTACTGGAGGACGTGGATGAAAGCTCTGGCTTGCGCCGTGGCCCTGTTCGCTATGAGCAGCGCCACTTATGCCGATGAAGGCATGTGGACGTTCGACAATTTCCCCAAGCAGCTCGCGGGCGAGAAGCTGGGCGTCGAGGTCACCGATCAATGGCTCGACAAGGTGCGTCTCGCCACCACGCGCCTCGAATCCGGATGCACCGGCTCGTTCATCTCGGCGGACGGCCTGGTGCTCACCAATCACCACTGCTCGAGCGAATGCCTCGCGCAACTGTCCACGCCAGAGAGCGACCTCTTCGAGAAGGGCTTCCTCGCCGATAACCGCGCCGCGGAGAGACGCTGCCCGACGCAACAGGTGTCGGTGCTGATCGCGACCGAGGACATCACTTTGAAGGTGGCCGCGGCCATCAAGGGCCTGGAAGACAAGGCCGCCAACGAAACGCGCAAGAAGGAGCTCTCGCGGCTCGAGCAATCGTGCGAGGAGGCATCGAGGAGCGCTGCGGGTGGTGAACCACTGCTGTGCCAATCGGTGACGCTCTACAACGGCGGCCAGTACTTCCTGTACAAGTACCGCCGCTACAAGGACGTGCGGCTGGTGTTCGCGCCGGAAGCGGCGATTGCCGCCTTCGGCGGCGACCCGGATAACTTCCAGTTCCCGCGCTACTGCCTCGACATGTCGATCCTGCGCGTGTACGAGAACGACAAGCCGATGCGTTCGCCGAGTCATCTGCAGATCAATTTCGCCGGACCGCAGGAGAAGGATGCGGTGTTCGTGTCCGGGCACCCGGGCTCGACCGATCGACTGTTGACCGTGGAGGAGCTCGTCTCGCAACGCCAGGCTTACCTGCCCTTCTGGCTGCTCCGCAATGCGGAGCTGCGGGGTCGCTACATCCAGTTCGCCAAGACCGACGCCGAGTCGGCGCGCATCGTCGAGGACCCGCTCAACGGCATCGAGAACTCGATCAAGGTGCGCCGCAAGGAGAACGACGCGCTGCTCGACGCCACCATGATGGCGAAGAAGCAAGGCGACGAGCAGGCCTTGCGTGCCAAGGTAACGGCCGATCCGGCCTTACGCGGCCTCGCCGGCAGCGCCTGGGATGACATGGCGCGGGCACAGGTCGCCTACCGCGATCAGCTCGTTCCGTATACGTTCGTCGAGGCCGGCGCGGCCTTTAACAGCTCGCTCTATCGCTATGCGCGCACTCTGGTCCGCGCCGCCGCCGAGCGCGCCAAGCCCAACGAAGACCGCCTGCGCGAGTACAACAACGCGTCGCTCCCATTGCTCGAGCAGCGCATCACGGCAGCGGTGCCGGTGTACCCGTCGCTCGAGAAGGTCACCCTCTCCTATTCGCTCGAGCGCATGCGCGAGTGGCTGGGACCGGACGACAAGCTGGTGCGGGACGTCCTCGGAAGCGAGTCTCCCGACTCACTCGCCGCCAAGCTGGTCGATGGCTCTCAACTCGCCGATCCGAAAGTCCGCGAATCGCTCTGGAAGGGCGGCGTGGCAGCCATCGAGGCCTCGAACGATCCCATGATCCAGCTCGCCCGTCGCGTCGATCCCGACGCGCGCGCGATTCGCAAGCGGTTCGAGGACGAAGTGGAAGCGCCGAGCGATCGCGCGAGCGAGCGTATCGCCGCCGCGCGTTTCAAGGCGCTCGGCACCAGCATCTATCCGGACGCGACGTTCACGCTGCGGCTCAATTTCGGCACCGTGCAGGGCTGGGTGGAAAAGGGCAAGCCGGTGACGCCCTTCACCACGCTCAAGGTCGCGTTCGAGCGCGCCACCGGCAAGGATCCCTTCCGCATGCCGCAGTCGTGGGTGCAGGCCAAGCCCACGCTCAATCTCGACACGCGCTTCAACCTCTCGACCAACAACGACATCGTCGGCGGCAATTCC
>DATIEU010000216.1:0-5049 GCA_035455565.1 Steroidobacteraceae bacterium
TAGCCGGTGTTGACTGAAAAGCACACACCCGATGCCGGCAGACAGACCGGCTCACTATGTTCTGACCACCAGTACGTTCGATCACCGCTGACGGCGCCCACGATCGCCACCCTGTCGCCGCCGTCGTGCTTGAGCGCTGCTGCCGAGGCAATGCCTGCGGAGAACGTATAGTTGCCGGTGAGAACGTAAATGCGCCCGGGAATGCGCTGGGCGATCTCGCGCATGAGCTCGCGGTTCTGCGTGTTATCGCCGCCGGTGTCGAAGCGCAGGTCGAGGATAAGGTTCTTCGGCGGCGAGCTCTTGATGCGGCCCGAGACCGCAGCGACGAACGGCGCGATCTTCGCTTCGCCCTCGTCGAAGTTGCTGCGGAACTGGACGAACAGTGCATCCAGGTCCGTCAGCTCGACCATGCGAAACCACGCGTCGGGCTGCTGCAGGTACACCGGTGCGTGCGCCGCGTCGACAGCGACCCGCCAGCCTTTCTCGGCCTCGCCGTCCCAGAGCGCTGGAATCCAATAGCGTGCCGGCGCCTGGCCGGATGGCACTTCCGCCGCCGGCCGGGCAACAACCGTCCGCGTAATGTCTCGGCCATCCGTGAGCCTCACCTGAAGCTCCAGTCGATCGGACTGCCGCGCAACGCCGAGCGCGTGCAAGGCTTCAGGGCTCTGGAACACCCAGCTCAATTGCCAGCGACGCAACCCATCGACACCGCCCTGCAGCGGACGAAGACGCTCCATCAGCTGCCCGGGTGACACGCCGTCGATTGACACGATCGAGGCACCCAGTAACTCGGCCGCATCCGGCCCCGCGCGCGCGATCAGGAGCGCGTCATCGAACCAGATCATCCTCACTGGCAGGCGCAATTTGGGGCGCCAGCTTCCCTCACCCAAATGGATCGTGTCGTGCGCGTTATCCGCGAGCGCCGCGATCCGCGCGAGAGCAAATACGAATTGAGCGTCCGTCATCGCGAGCGCTCGGTGCCGCAGGTCCGCGATGTAGAGACGACCCTGCTCCCGTGCTGTGGATGAAAACGCTGGCGACTGGTCGACATAGTCGCGCTGCGCCACGTCAAGATCGCCAAGCCGCTGGTCGGAAGGGTCGCGTGCCTCCACGGCAGCAATCCACGCCACCATGATCAGGGAACACGCGACCCGATGTGGCAACATCCACTCAATTTGCTGGCGCATCGGCTTGCATGCCTGCTTGCAGGTCCTTCATCGCCTGCTGGCTCACCCTGATCAGTCCCTGCTGTGGCCGGTCGAGATCCGCAATGAGCGTGAGCGCGCCCGAGAAGGCAAGCGTCAGGAAGACGACGGCGGCCGTTCGGCGTGAGCCGATGAGCCCCGTGTGATACCCCATGCTCACCATGCCGAGGACGGCCGTCAGGAAGAGGAACACCCAGATCGCGTTCGGAACACGGTTACGCAGCGCAGTGAGCCGCTTGGCGTGCAGGTCGATGACCTCGTTGAGTGAAGCAATGAACAGGCTGGTCCTCTCTGAGTCCTGCACCGAAGCCGCGGCAACAGCCTCGCGCCACAGGAGCCCGTGCAATTGCTCGGCCCTTCCGCGCGCCTCCGCGAACTGTTCCGGGCTGGTCGCAGCCGCCAGCCTCGCGTCCACGTACTGGCGCAACTGATCACGCACTGCCGAGGCGTGCGGCGGCGGCAGCAGCAGGGCGCGCAGATAGGTGGTGCCGATTGCGTTGGCCTCCGCCAGGACGAGCTCCTTGCGGGTGTCGTAACGGGCAGCGGCCATGGCAAAGGTGAAGGCCAGGGTGAAGGCGAGCAGCCCCAGCGTGCTGGCGACCGTCGAGCTTGCGGTGCCCTCCAGCTCATGATCACCACGACTGCGCCACTTTCCCAGCCAGTAGCCGGCCTCGACCGATACCAGCGCCAGCAGAAAGGTCAGAACCAGCAATCCCCGTATCGGTATGGCGTCCAAGGCTCTCTCCCCGATCGCGGATGGAGGCCCCGCATTGCCTGTAATTGTTGCAGATCAGGCGGGTTTTGACGTTACCGGCATGCCTCGGTACTCTGACGCTCCGATCCCCCGAAGACACGAATGCCGCTAGGGCCCGCATCCACCTTAGCCAGCGGGCGTGCCGTCTCGCTGGCTCAGCGCTTTGCCGAAGTGCGCACGGTATCGGTCGCGCTGTGTGCGCCACTCGAGACCGAGGACTACGTGGTGCAGAGCATGCCGGACGCGAGCCCAGCGAAATGGCATCTCGCGCATACGACGTGGTTCTTCGAGCAGTTCGTGCTTCTCCCGCACCTGGCGGGCTATCGCGTGTTCGACGAGCAGTTCGGCTTTCTCTTCAACTCTTATTATGAAACGGTCGGTCCGCGCCACCGGCGCCCGGAACGCGGCATGCTCACGCGCCCGACGGTCGATGAGGTGCTCGAATATCGACAGCACGTCGATGCGCATGTCGAACGGCTGCTCCGGACGCGTGGCGTTCATGAAGACATCGAGCAGCTGATCGAGCTGGGCCTGCATCACGAGCAGCAGCATCAGGAGCTGATCCTGATGGATCTGAAGCACCTCCTGTCGTGCAATCCGCTGCGGCCCGTCTATCGCCCTCAACCCGGCCCTCTCCCGCGCGCGGGAGAGGGACACAGCGCATCGCCTGAGTTTCACGCCTTCCCCGAAGGCATCTATGAGACCGGTCATGCGGGCGAGGGCTTCTGCTTCGATAACGAAACGCCTCGCCACCGCGTGTACCTGCAGCCCTTCGCGATCGCACACCGCCCGGTGACGAACGCTGAGTTCGGTGAATTCATCCGGACTGGCGGCTACGAGCGCCCGGAGCTCTGGATGTCGGATGGCTGGGCCACGGTGCAAGCGCAGGAATGGACGCACCCCATCTACTGGTCGGACTCGCTCGACTCGGAGTTCACGTTGGCCGGTGAGCGGGCGCTCGATCCAGATGTTCCCGTCTGCCACGTGAGCTGGTATGAAGCCGACGCGTTTGCGCGGTGGGCCGATGCGCGCTTGCCGACGGAAGCGGAATGGGAAGTGGTTGCGAGTCGTCAGCCCGTCGAAGGGAATTTTCTCGAGAGTGAGCGGTTTCATCCGCAGCCCTCAGGGAATAAGAGTGCAGGCCCCGTGCAGATGTTTGGCGACCTGTGGGAATGGACCGCATCGCCGTACTTTCCTTATCCCGGCTTCCAGCCGCTCAGGGGCGCCCTTGGTGAATACAACGGCAAGTTCATGGTGAACCAGTTCGTGCTGCGCGGCGGCTCGTTCGCCACACCCCGCTCTCATATCCGCGCGACGTATCGAAACTTCTTCTATCCGCACATGCGCTGGCAGTTCGGCGGAATCCGCCTTGCGAAGGGTCGTGCATGAATCCGGTTGCCGCCGCAGTCCTGTCTCTGCATGCGGCGGCCGCCGATCATGACCCGCTGCTCACCGAAGTGATCGCGGGCCTGAGCTCGCGTCCCAAGTTTCTCTATCCGAAGTTCTTCTACGACGCGCGCGGTTCCGAGCTCTTCGATCGCATCTGCCAGCTCCCCGAGTACTACCTGACACGGACCGAGATCGCGATCCTGCGCGAGCACGCGCCGCCGTTCGTGCGCTCGCTTGGACCCGGCGTGCGACTGGTCGAACCGGGAAGTGGCTCGAGTCTCAAGACGCGCATTCTCCTCAATGCGCTCACGCCGCCAGCGTGCTATGTGCCGGTCGATATCTCGCGCACGCACCTCATGGCCGCGGCACGCACGCTCGCGGCCCAGTATTCGCATCTCGACGTCCTGCCAGTCGCCGCCGACTTCACGCAGGCTTTCGAGCTGCCGCGGTCCGCTGCGCCGACGCACCGGACGCTGGTGTTCTTTCCCGGCTCCACGATCGGGAATTTCGATCGCGCCGAGAGCATCGAGCTCTTGCGGATGATGCGCGAACTCGCGGGTGAGACAGGACTGGTGTTGGTCGGTGCGGATTTGCGCAAGGATCCGGCGGCTCTCGAGGCGGCGTATAACGACAGCGCGGGCGTGACCGCGTCTTTCAATCTCAACATCCTCGCGCGGCTCAATCGCGAGTATGGCGCGGACTTCGACCTCGACGCGTTCGAGCATCGTGCGCCGTGGGTCGAGGAGCACAGTCGCATAGAGATGCATCTCGTGAGCAAACGCGCGCAGCGTGTTCACATTCGGGGCGTGGAGATCGATCTTGCGGCGGGCGAGTCGATCTGGACCGAAAGCTGTCACAAGTATGACTGCGAGCAGTTCGCGGCGATGGCGGACGCTGCCGGGCTTCGTGTGTGTGAAGTCTGGATGGATGAGGCACGTCGATTCAGCGTGCAACTGCTCGCGGCGGGATAACAACCAGAGTTCGGTGAGGGGCAAGTCATGGCGAACACTACTTCTGATATCCGCAACATTGCGCTCGTCGGGCACGCGGGCGCGGGCAAGACACTGCTCAACGAGGCGTTGCTGCTCGAAGCCGGTGCCATCCGCGCCAAGGGCAGCCTCGCGCGCGGCACCACCGTGGCGGACTACGATCCGCAGGAAAAGAAGCTCCAGCATTCGCTCGATGCGGCGATCTGCACCTTCGAGAGCGGCGACCAGCGCGTCCATCTGCTCGACACCCCGGGATTTCCCGATTTCATCGGCAAGTCGTTGAGCGTGCTCGAGGCCGTCGAGACCGTTGCTGTTGTGGTGAACGCGACCACGGGCGTCGAGTCGCTCACGCAGCGCATGATGGACTTCGCCAAGGATCGCGGTCTCTGCCGCCTGGTGGTCATCAACAAGATCGACAGCCGCGAGGCCAAGCCCGCCGATGTACTGCGGGATGTGCGCGAGCAGTTCGGACGCGAATGCCTGCCGCTGAATCTCCCTGCCGAGGGCGGCAGCAAGGTGGTCGATTGCTTCTTCCAGCCGCGCGGCGGCCCGACCGACTTCTCATCGGTCGAAAGCGCGCACACGGAAATCATCGACCAGGTGGTCGAGCTCGACGATGAGCTGATGGCGCTCTATCTGGAGCAGGGCGAGGAGCTCAAGGCCGAGCAGCTGCACGACCCATTCGAGCGCGCGCTGCGCGAGGGTCACCTGG
>DATIEU010000217.1:0-8249 GCA_035455565.1 Steroidobacteraceae bacterium
ATCGTTTCCGAGCGCCTCGCGACGTTGCATGCCCTGCCAACGCTCAAGCAGGGCATCGTGGTGGTCGCGCTCTCGACGCTCATGCAGCGCTTGCCTCCGCGACGCTGGATCGAGGCGCACGCCCTCGAACTCGCCCGCGGCCAACGTCTCGATCTCGAGGCGTTTCGTGCACGCCTGGTCGCCGGCGGTTATACCAGCGTCTCGCAGGTGATGGCTCACGGTGAGTTCGCCGTACGCGGCTCGATCATCGATCTCTTTCCGATGGGTAGCGCACAGCCATTGCGCATCGACCTGTTCGACGACCAGATCGATACCATCCGCGGCTTCGATCCCGAATCGCAGCGTTCGGCGGGCGGACTCGAGCGCGTGCGAATCCTCCCGGCGCGCGAGTATCCGCTCAATCCGGATGGCATCCGGGAGTTTCGTCGCCGCTATCGCGCCCGTTTCGAGGGCGACCCGAATCGCTCGCCGCTCTACCGGCAGGTGAGCGATGCGCTGGCGCCAGCCGGAATCGAGTACTACCTGCCGCTCTTCTTCGACCAGCTCGAGACGCTGTTCGATTACCTGCCGCGGGATGCACTCCTCATCGATATCGCCGACCTGGCGACGCGCGCCGAAACGGTGTGGCAGGAGGCAGTCGAGCGTTTCGAAGAGCGACGCCACGACATCGAGCGCCCGGTGCTCTCGCCCGTCGAAATCATCCTGCGACCGGACGAAGTACGGGGCTGCGTATCGCGTTCGCCTCTGGTCGAGGTGTCGACCACCAAGCTCGACGTGAGTGCGCAGGACGTTGCCGCCGTAAATTTCCCGGCGCGTGCACCGCCCACGTTGCGCATCGATCCGCGCGCGGGCGAGCCCGCTGCGGCCCTGGGAGAATTTCTCAAGCAGTTTGCGGGGCGCGTGCTGCTCGCCGCGGAATCGGCGGGGCGGCGTGAGGTTCTGCTCCAGGTGCTGCGGGCGCGCGGCGTCGACATCGCGATCGTCGACGACTGGAAACAGTTCGCTGCGGCCGACATGAAGGTTGCGCTGAGCGTGTCGAGCAGCGCCCATGCCCTGCTCCTCGAGTCACCGCCGCTCGCGCTCATCACCGAAGAGCTGATCTTCGGCGAGCGTGCCCAACAGGCACGGCGGCGCCGGCGGGCCGAGCGCGATCCTGCCGCAATCCTCAAGGAGCTCACCGACCTGCGCATCGGCTCACCCGTGGTCCACGAGGACTACGGCGTCGGCCGCTACCAGGGCCTCAAGGTCATGGAAGTCGGCGGCGAACGCGGCGAGTTCCTGGTGATCGACTATGCCGACGGCGACAAGTTGTACGTGCCGGTGCATGCGCTCGACCGCGTGAGCCGCTATTCAGGCGCACCGGCCGAAACGGCACCGCTACACAAGCTCGGCAGCGACCAATGGCAAAAGGCGCGCCGCCGCGCGGCGCAACGCATCCGTGACGTCGCCGTGGAATTGCTCGACCTGTACTCGCGCCGAGCGGCGCGTCAGGGCACGAGCTTGCGGGTGCGCGACGCCGAGTTCCGCACCTTCGAGGCCGCCTTCCCGTTCGAGGAAACGGCCGATCAGGCCCAGACGATCGAACAGGTCCTGAAGGATCTCGAATCGGACAAACCGATGGACCGCGTGGTCTGCGGAGACGTCGGATTCGGCAAGACGGAAGTCGCGCTGCGTGCCGCCTTCGTCGCCGTTCAGGCCGGTCGCCAGGTGGCCGTGCTGGTGCCCACCACGCTGCTCGCTCAGCAACATCATCAGACGTTCACGGACCGCTTCGCCGACTGGCCGGTGCGCATCGAAGTGCTGTCGCGCTTTCGCTCGGGACGCGCAGCGGAACAGACGGTCGCCGACACCGCCGCCGGCAAGATCGACATCGTAATTGCCACGCACCGGCTGCTGCACGCCAACGTCAAGTTCCGCGACCTCGGGCTCCTGATCATCGACGAGGAGCATCGCTTCGGCGTGCGCGACAAGGAGCGGCTCAAGGCATTGCGTGCCGAGGTCGATGTCCTGACGCTCACGGCGACCCCCATCCCACGCACCCTCAACATGGCGCTGGGCGGTCTGCGCGAGATGTCGCTGATCACAACGCCGCCTGCCGAGCGGCTGGCGATCCAGACCTTCGTCACCGAATGGAACGCGGCTCAGATTCGCGAATCCTGCCTGCGTGAGATCCGCCGCGGCGGGCAGATCTACTTCGTGCACAACAGCGTCGAGACCATCGAGCGCCGCGCCGAGGAGATCCGCGCGCTTGTCCCGGAAGCGAGCGTACGCGTCGGGCACGGACAAATGCGCGAACGCGAGCTCGAGCAATTGATGCTCGATTTCTATCACCGGCGCTTCAACCTGCTGGTGTGCACCACAATCATCGAGAGCGGCATCGACGTCCCGACCGCCAATACCATCATCATCGATCGCGCCGACCGCTTCGGACTGGCCCAGCTGCACCAGCTGCGCGGCCGGGTTGGCCGCTCGCATCATCGCGCCTACGCCTACCTGATCACGCCACCGCGCGGCCTGTTGTCGGGCGATGCGGCCAAGCGGCTCGAGGCGATCGAATCGCTGGAGGACCTGGGCGCGGGTTTCACCCTCGCCACGCACGATCTCGAGATCCGCGGGGCCGGTGAGCTCTTGGGCGAAGAGCAAAGCGGGCAGATCGAGGAGATCGGCTTCAACCTCTATCTCGAGCTGCTCGATCGCGCCGTGCGTTCCCTCAAGGCCGGGCGCGAGCCGGACCTCGAACCTGCCATGCTGAGCGGCACGGAGATCGAGCTGCACCTCCCCGCATTGCTCCCCGAAGACTACGTGTCCGATATCCACCTGCGGCTCATGCTCTACAAGCGCATCGCGAGTGCAGCCACTCCAGCGGCACTCGATGATCTGCAGGCCGAAATGATCGACCGCTTCGGCCCCCTGCCCCCGCCGGCTCGCAATCTCTACCGCGTCGCCGCCCTGAAAATCCGCGTGCGCGAGCTCGGGATCCGGAAGGTCGATGCCGGACCTCTGGGCGGATACCTGCTGTTCGATGACGCCAACACCGTGGACCCGCAAGCCGTCATCCGTCTCGTGCAGCGCAATCCCCGCGCCTATCGTCTCGATGGTCCTCTGAAGCTGCGCTTCGCGTGGCGCGCGGATAGCGAAGCCGATCGCTTCCGGCTGGTTGACAACCTGATCGACGCGCTGACGCCGCGTCAGCGCGGCGAAGCCTCGGACTCAGCGGCCCGCTCGGCGTGAAGATGATGTGAACGCAGGCAATCGCATCGGCTAGACTTCATCTCATGTCCACTCCCTTCACATTGCTCGCGCGACTCGCCGCCGATGACTTTCGCGGCGCTACGGCGCGCGCACACGCGCCGCGCCTGGTCCGCCTGGTGGTGCTCGTACTGAGCGTGGCCGCGGTGATCGTCGGGTTGAAGGCCTCTGCCGCCGAACCGGCTCGCGTTCAGGAAACCGCCTACAACGTCGAGCTGGTGATTTTCCGGCAGCTCACGCCGCTCGGCGTGGCAGAAGATTGGAGTGTCGAAGGTCTGAAGGGCCGGCCCGTGGCGGCCGCCAGCGAGGACGAGGCTGGCGGCATGGCCGTTGGCGCTGCAGGAAGTCCGCTGGCGGTCAACGCGCTCTCGCCCGCGCTCTTCAAGCTCACCGCCATGGAATCGAGCCTGCAACGCAGCCGGGGTTACGAGGTCGTGGGTCACATCGGCTGGACCCAGATCGCGGTCCCCCGCGGGTCGGGATTGGCAGTGGAACTGTCGGAAGTCGGCCTCAACGGCGTGTCGGTGCGCGGCACCGGCGCTCTCGAGCGCGGCAAGTATCTCTACCTGCGTCTCAATCTCGCCTATTCACCTGCCGATCCACCCGCCTCGCTGGTCGGCACCGTGCAAAGCGATCGCGCGGTGACCTTTTCGCTCAACCAGGTGCGGCGCGTGCGTCCGTTCGAACGCCATTACTTCGATCACCCGGCGTTCGGAGTGATCGCGATGATTTCGCCGGTGTCCTGAATCAGGGTTTTCCCGCGACGACGCGGTTGCGTCCGGCCTTCTTGGCATCCTTGAGGGCCGCGCGGGCGCGCTCGACGAAGTGCTCGAGCTTGTCCTGTGGTCCCGGGATGGTGCTCACCAATCCGGCGCTGACGGTAACGTACTTGAAGACACTCGAGCGCGGATGATGGATGCGTTGCTCACGTACTCGCTCGAGGATGCCGTCCGTGAACGGCAGCGCCTGCTCGGCCGTCATGCTGTGAATGAGCGCCGCGATCGTGCCGCCGTCGAGCCGCGCGGTGAGATCGCTTCCGCGCCGCAGGCAGCTCGCGATGGCGCGCGCCACGCGCTTGACGCAGGAATCGCCGGCCGGACGACCGAAGGTTTCGTTGTAGGAGCCCAGCGCGTCGATGTCGAGCAGCACCAGCGCCAGACGCAGGCCGTCGCGCTGCGCGATGGCCCAATCGCGGCTCACCGCTTCGTCGAAGTATTCCCGGCAGTGCAGCCCGGTCAGCCGATCCTCGCGGATGACGCTCACGGTACCGCCGGTGGCTACGGCGGTGCTGCCGTTTTCGCGAGCGCTGGCTCGCTGCTCGATGCGCATGCGCTCGCGCGCATCGCGGTGAAAGCTGACGAAGTGATCGACGCTGCCCGAGCCATTCTTGAGCGGCACGAGCACCATCTCGTTCCAGAACTGCGTGCCGTCGCTGCGATAGTTGCGCAGTAACGCGCGACATGATTCGCCGTCCGCCAACGCCTGCCGCAATCGCTGGCGCTGCTCCTGGTCACGGTCCTCACCCTGGAGGATCCTGAGATCACGTCCCTTGAGATCCTGTGCGCTGAAACCGGTAAGGCGTTCGAACGCCCGGTTGACGAACACCACCAGCCAACCGTCATTGCCACGCTTGCACACGGCGATGCCGTCGGGACTCGACTCGACCAGTTGTCGCAGCAGCTCGTGTGACAAGCCGCTCATGCGTTCTCGGAGTCGAGGCTGAGCGTCGGCGGCTCGAAGCTGCGTTTGAGCTCCTCACGCACGTCGCGCCAACGCACCGAAGTCATCAATTCCTTGCGACCCAGGGCGCGCTTGCCATGCAGGCGGACCAGGCGGATCTGGCGGGCCGGGTCGGTGGCATCGCCCAGCCCGGCCAGCACCTCATGGACGGCAGCGCGGTTGTTGCAGACGGGCAGCACGTCGCAGCCAGCCGCCAGGGCCAGCCGGGCGCGCTCCAGAAGGGTGCCGACCGCTGCTGCACCGCCCATAGTGAGATCGTCCGCAAAAATCACGCCGTGAAACTGCATTTCACGGCGCAGAATGTCCGTGATCCAGCGCGCAGATAGGCTGGCCGGGAGGGGGTCTACCTCCGGAAAAGCCACGTGGGCGGCCATGATCCCGGTCAAGCCATTGGGGATCAGGCGCCGGTAGGGCGTCAGTTCGGGCTCCAGGTCGATCAGCGGCCGCCGATCGACCGGCAGCGCGAAGTGCGAATCCGCCACGACCGCCCCATGACCGGGAAAGTGCTTGGCAACCGCCCCCATGCCCGCCTCGCGCAACCCCGCCATGCAGGCATTGGCGAGCGCGGCCACAGCCTCGGGATCGCGGTGATAGGCGCGATCCCCAATCACCTCGCTCACGGCGTAATCGAGGTCGACGACCGGGGCGAAGCTCAGGTCGACACCGACGGCGCGCAGCTCCGCGCCCAGCAACCAGGCGCTGTTACGTGCCAGTTCGAGACCTGTGCGCGGATCCATGTCGTACTGCCGGCCGATCGAGCGCGCCGGCGGCAGCACCGTGAATGAGCGGCGGAAGCGCTGCACCCGCCCGCCTTCGTGATCCACGGCGACGATCAACGGTGGATCGCGCACCGCGTGGATATCGCTCACCAGCCGCTCGAGCTGTTCGGGATCGGCATAGTTGCGAGAGAACAGGATGACGCTGCCGACGCGCAGATCGCTCAGCACCTCGCGATCCTCGGCGGTGAGCTCGAGCCCGGGCAGGTCAACCATCAATGGACCAAGGGACATGGCCGCGGTCCTCAGCGGGCGAATAGTGCGATGGATTCGACGTGGCTGGTATGCGGGAACATGTCGATCACACCTGCGGCTTCGAGCCGGAATCCCATTTCGCCGGCCAGGATGCCGCTGTCGCGAGCGAGGCTCCCCGGATGACACGAAACATACACAACGCGTCCGGCACCCGAGCTTGCAACCAGGCGCAGCACTTCCTCGCTCGCGCCTACGCGCGGCGGATCGAGCAACACGCGAGCGTACGGACGCTGTGTCCACGGTAGCTGCCGGTCGACCGCGGTGAGGTCGGCGACGTGAAAATCGACGTTGGAAATTGAATTGCACCGCGCATTGTCGCGGGCGCGACCGATCAAGTCGGCTTCTCCCTCGATGCCCACCACGTGGGCGGCGTGGCGCGCGAGCGGCAGCGTGAAGTTGCCGAGCCCGCAATACAGATCGAGCACAGTGTCCTGCGTTTGCACCTCGAGCAAGTCGAGGGCGCGCGCAATCATGCGCCGATTGATCGCCGCATTGATCTGTATGAAATCCGTCGGCCGGAAGGTGAACTCGAGGCCAAAGTCGGCCAGCCGGTATACGAGCGGAGTGGACTCGTCCAGCGGCGCTGCCGAGTCGATCCCGCCTTCCTGCAGATGTATTTGCACCTGGAAACGCTGCCCGAATGCGCGCAACCGGTCCAGATCCGCCGTGGACGGACGTTGCAACACGCGAAAGACCAGCGCGGTGACATTGTCGGCCACGGCGATCTCGATCTGTGGGACGTGGCTGCGGATATCGAGCGTGGTCAGCATCTCGCCCAAAAGCGCGATCATGGCATCGAGTGGCGGCGCGAGGATCTCGCAGCGCGCGAGATCGGCGACGAACGGCGCCGCGCGCTCGCGGAAGCCGACCACCACCCGGCCCTTCTTGGTTACGAAGCGCGCACCCAGGCGGGCACGCCGCCGGTAGTTCCAGGAAGCATCGACCAGGGGCTCCAGAATGCGCTCAGGAACTACCCGACCGGTGCGCCTGAGCTCTTCCAGCAGGTGCTCCTGCTTGGCGCGAATCTGTGCGCCGGCGTCCAGGTGCTGCAACGAGCATCCGCCGCAGATTCCGAAATGGACGCATTGCGGCGTCACGCGCTCGGGCGACGCCAGCTCGATCGAATCCACGCTCGCCTCATCGAAGTGACGCCGCTTCTTGAGGTGGCGCACTGTGACGCGTTCGCCGGGAAGCGCGCCGGCGATGAAGAGCGCCTTGCCGCCCACGTGCGCCACGCCGCGGCCATCGTGCGTCAGCGACGTGACCTCGTACAGGGTCGGCGCCGGATAGGCCGCGCTCATGGCGATGCACCAGTGGTCTTCCACGCGTCCAGGAAGCGCGTCAGGTGCCCTTTGGCCTGCGTCGCCAGGTAGTCGCGCGTACTCGCGACCTCGCGCTCGTACTCCTCCGGCCTCAGGCGGCCCCGGATCAATTCGAAGCGGAGGTAGATGAGATACGTGTTGATGACGTCGGTCTCGCAATAGTCACGGATTGCGGCGATATCGCCGCTGCGGAAGTGCGCCCACACCTCCTCGCCACTCATGCCGAGTTTTCCGGGCAGGTCGAGCAGTGCCGCGATATTCCCGAGACTCGCTCGTGCACGGTTCTGATACCCCGAGAGCACGTCCATCAGATCGAGATGACGCCAATGGAAGCGGTTGAGGTAGTTGTTGTAGCGAAACGCCTGGTCTTCGTCGCCAACTTCCCAGTAGCGCGGCGCCGCCACACCATGTCGCAGTGCCCGGTACTGCAGCACCGGAAGATCGAACCCGGCGCCGTTCCATGAAATGAGGTCGGGACTGTATTTCTCGATCCCGTCGAAGAAGCGCTCGATCAGCTCCTTCTCGCTGGAGTGAGATTCGCCGAGGCTCCAGACCTTGAAAGCATCACGCGTGCGCAGTCCGACCGAGATGGCCACCACGCGATGCTGCTCGAGCGACAGGAACTCGCCGCCGGTTTCCTGGCGGCGCCGCGCGAACATGATTTGCGCGACCTGGTTGTCCTCGACGCCCTCCAGGCCGTAGAGCCTGCGGCCCAGCTCGAGGTCGGGGACGGTCTCGATGTCGAACACCAGACAATGCATGCGTCAGGTCCGGCGCATGAGAATGGCGACCACGACCACGAGGCCCTTCTCGTCCGTCAGGGTCACGTGGCCTTCGCCGACACCGAGGGACTCGCACATGCGCCGTCCGCGTTCCGAGTAGATCACTTCAGGCTTGCCCCAATGGT
>DATIEU010000218.1:0-4033 GCA_035455565.1 Steroidobacteraceae bacterium
GACGTTGAAGCGCAGGTTGATGAAACTGCCGCCCGCATTGGCGAAGGCGTTCAACTGCTTGAGGCCCGGCAAACCTTGCAGCGCCGCTTCCTGCGGCTCGATGAGCTCCGACTCCACCTCGGCGGGCGCGGCGGCGCGCCAGCCGGTGAAGATCGTCATCTGCGGCTCTTCGATGTCCGGGAAGAGCTGGAAGGGAAGCTTGACGAGGCTGAAGATGCCGAGCGCGATCACGAGCGCCAGGACGACCACGACCGCGGCTGGATTGCGGAGTGAGCTATCGGTGAGTTTCACTGTGAGCAGCCTCCCGGCACGGCTCGTGATCGCGGCATCCAGACCCGCTGTCCGGAAGGAAAGTTCCGATGCCTTTCAAGGCCGTGCACGCGGGCGACTCTACGCGCGACGCACCTCAGTGTCGCCGCACGAGCATTGGATGGAGAAAGGCAGTCGCTGGTTTGAAACCGCGAGCGGTTCGTACCAGATTCTCGTCAGCTGCCCAGTCGCACGACCTCTTTCACGAGCGCTTCGAAGTCGGCCCGCGTGCTGCGATGGTTCACGATGGCACAGCGGATGGTGAAGCCGCCCTGGAGCACCGTGGAGGAGGGCACGGCGAATCCCGATTCCTGGAGCTGGATCAGGATGCGCTGGTTGAGCGCATCGAGAGCCGCCGCGTCGAGGCCGGAGCGCCGATAGCGGAAGTTGACGATGTTGAGGCGCGTGGGCGCCATGAGCTCGAGCTGCGGATGGGCCTCGACCAGCCGGGTGAGATAGCGCGCCTGCTCGACGTTCTGCTCGATGAGTCGCGCGTACTTGCCGAAACCGTCCGCCTTGAGCGCCATCCACACCTTGAGCGCGCGAAATCCCCGCGAGAGCTGCACGCCGTACTCGGAATAGCGGATCGGAGCCGTCGCGATGCCGCCGTCGAGCGCCGCCAGGTACGACGGAATCACCGAGAAAGAACGGCGGTGCGCGTCGCCGGAGCGCACCAGCACACACGCGGCTTCGTAAGGCGCGTACAGCCACTTGTGAAAGTCGAAGATCACCGAGTCGGCGCGCTGCAGGCCGGCGACGTCGGGGCGCAACGTGGACGAGAGCATCGCGAGCGCACCGAACGCGCCGTCGACGTGGAACCAGAGCCGCTCGCGCGCACAGAGATCGGCCAGCTCTTCGAGCGGATCGATGGCGCCCGTGTTGACCGTGCCCGCAGTGCCCACGATGCAGAAAGGTTTCATGCCCCGCGCGCGATCCTCCGCCAGCATGCGCGCGAGCTCATCCATGTCGATGGTGTAGTCGGGCCGCGTCGCCACGAGACGCAGCCCCTGTTCGCCGAGACCGAGGAGCTCCGCGGCCTTGCGCACGGAGCTGTGCACTTCGCGTGACGCGTAGAGCGTGAGACGCCCGTCGCTCGCGGCGACACCCTGTTCGCGTACGCCCGGATTCATCGCGTTGCGTGCCACGGTCAGTGCCGTGAGGTTGGCCGCGGAGCCACCGCTCACCAGCAAGCCGCTCGAGCCGGGCGGAAACCCCATGATCTCGCGGAACCAATCGATCACCTGCATCTCGACCAGCGCGGGAGAGTGATTGAAATCGGCCGCGTTCGGATTCATCACGGAGGCGAGAAAATCGGCGAGCACGCCCACCGGTGCGCCGGTTCCCTGGACCCAACCCCAGAAACGCGGTGAAGTGTTGCCGGTCGAGTAGGGGCGCACGAGCTCGAGAAATTCCTCGTATGCCGCCTCCGCACCGCGTCCCGACCAGGGCGCGCCGCTGCTCAGTGCCGCGCGTACGGCATCGGGTGGGCGCTGCCACACCGGGCGTTCGCGCACGGACGCCAGGTAGTCCACTGAATCGTCCACCATGCGATGCGCGAGCGCGCGAAACTCCTCCCAGTCGGTCGGATCGAGCGTTTCTTCGCGTTCCTCAGCCGGATGAGCGGCGCGCAGATCGAGTTGCATGCGAATGTCACAGCGCGCGTATTCTTCGTCGCGCCCGAGCTGCATCTCCCGGAAACCAAATTTCCGGTAGATCGCGATCGCGTTACGCAGGCTCGTATGTGAGCACAGGACGATGCGCTCCGCGCCGCGTTCGTGCGCGAAATCGATCGCAGCCTGCATCAACCGTTGGGCATATCCACGACCCTGTGCGGAAGGATCGACGGCCATCTTGGTGAGCTCGAACGTGACCGCATCGACCTTGAGCATCGCGCACGCGCCCTTGGCCACGCCGTTCTCGAACAGCAGGAACACTTCGCCGCCCGGCTCGACGATGTGCCTGCGCGGATGATCGAGCTGCAGACGGTCGGGCGGCTCGACCGCGAAATACTTTTCGATCCACGCATAGTTCAGCGCCGCAAAGGCGGGCTGGTACTCATCTTTATAAGTGTCGATGACGACCGTGGGCAGCGGTTGCGGTGGTGACATGGCGGTGCAGTTTGGTGGAGCAGGGGACTTTGCACCTGCTGGAACGTGGTGTCCTTCAGTGTTGTTGATGCTCGATTAAGCCGCATTCGGGCGGTCCGGAGCGAGGTGCTTGTCGAATGGCCGCATCTGTATATAATCACAGCAAGCTGTATCTATATACAGGCAATCCCGTGTCCACCCCACTCGACAACCTCCTCCAACATCCCGCGCTCTGGCGCGCAGGGGGCGGGCGTTTTTCCCACAGGGATGCCGTGCCGACGGGGTTTGCGGCGCTCGATGCCTGCCTGCCGGACGGGGGCTGGCCCCATCCCGCCCTCATCGAAGTGTTGAACGATCGGGCTGGGGTTGGCGAGCTTGGCCTGCTGCTGCCGGCCCTGCGATGCCTGAGCGAGGAGCAGTCCACCACCATCGCCTGGTTCAATCCGCCGCACCTGCCGTATCCGCCCGCTCTCGCCGAGCGTGGGCTCGGCCAGGTGCGCCAGCTGGTGAGCCGGCCCCTCGCGGCTCCGAAAGCGCTCTGGGCGATGGAGCAGGCATTGCGCTCCGGCGCCTGCGCCGCGGTGCTCGCGTGGACGGAAGCCGCGGATACGCACGCGCTGCGCCGGCTCAAGCTCGCCGCGATTGAAGGCGGATGCATCGGTTTCCTGTTTCGTTCGCTGCGTCATCGGCCGCGCCCGTCACCCGCGACCGTGCGGCTGGCATTGCACACGGAAGGCGCAGCACTGGTCGTGGACCTGGTGAAAGTGCAGGGCGGTCGCGCGGCGACGCTGAGGCTGAGTCCGAATTGATGTGTGCCCATGCGCGCCGTGTCCACCCTTCCGCTATTTCCTTTGCAGCCCGCGGCGCGTCATCCGGGCAAGCGCAAAGCGGTCGCGAAGGCACGTGCGTTGCGACCTGCGGTCGAATCCGCGCCCTTGTCGCGTACGCGTTGCCGCCAGCTGTGGGTAGCCATTCACCTGCCCCAGCTCGCGCTAGAAGCGTTCAGCTCCTCGCCCCAACCCTCTCCAGTCGTCGTCATTGATACGGAACAGCGCCAGCAGAATGTGCTGGCGGGCAATGCAGCGGCTTACGCCGCCGGCGTGCGTCCCGGGCAGTCACTGAATGCCGCGATCGCTTTTGCTTCACAGCTCGAAGCGCGACCGCGCGATGCCGGGCAGGAGCGGGAACGATTGTCGCGCCTCGCCGCCTGGTGCCAGCAATTCACGCCGCTGGTGAGCCTCGAGCCCGGAAACGAATTGTTGCTCGAGGTGAAGGGCAGCCTCGCACTCTTCGGCGGCGTGCGTTCGTTGCTGCGCGAGCTCGCGACCGGACTGCGCGCGCAGGGAATCACCGCACAGCTCGCGCTTGCGCCGACACCGAATGGTGCGCTGTGGCTGGCACGGATGCCGACGAAAGAGACCGCGGTCATCGAGAAACCCGCAGCGCTCGCCCGCCACCTCGTGCCCGTTGCGCTTCGCTGTCTGCACTGGCCCGAAGAGTTGTTCGTACAGCTCACCAGTCTGGGCCTGCGTACCGTCGGCGATCTCATGCGACTGCCGCGCAGTGGCATGGCACGCCGGTTGGGCCAGGCCCGGCTGGATGAGCTCGATCGTGCGCTCGGCCGGCGCGCGGATGTG
>DATIEU010000219.1:0-8158 GCA_035455565.1 Steroidobacteraceae bacterium
CTGGGAGTACGCGTTGTTTTGGATTAGTTGAGATGGCGACTCAATTACGCCCTGTCATTCGCGCCGGGTCTCCGTTTCTGCAACAAAACCAGTTGAGATTTGCCGAGTCCGTATATTACTCGCGTCTCGGAATGTTCCTTAGATTTGACCTCGATCTAATTCCTCATTGACTACGGTCTCCAAGTCTCGCAATTGCTTGGGAGTCCATTGGGTCATTCTGAAATACTGGCAATCCCGGCAAGCTGTCGTCGCGAGAGTACCATCGAGAAGCCTTGCTCTGAAATTCCAATAAACCTCTGAATTAAATATTTCAACGATTGATTTCTGCTTAAGCTCGGGATGTCTACGGAGGTTTCCACCTTCATCTGCATGAGGCATGTGGCAACAGACCAGCGTCGGATGAACCTCGCCAGACCTATTCTGCACGACACGTGGTGCATAAAACCACGGATAATGACAGGACTTGATTCCCTCCTTTAACGTGAGGCGCGGTTGCGTAATGTTTTCCGCGGTAGATGTTGATTGGGCGTATTCTGACCCGGAGGGCGAATCTGATTTCAATGCGTCCTGAAGCCGTGATGTGAGTGTAAGCTCTACGCCAAGTCGCTTTGCTTCAGCCACTGCCTCAGCAACAAACGGCGAAAGCTCCGCATTGGATAAATTCAAAGCTATATTCTGCCCCTCAGTGTTAAACGGTGTAGTTCGCACCTCAGATTCCTGCATAAAAACGCGGGGAACCCCTAGGGAATGAGCCAGCCGGACCATTTCTGCAAGCTCATGAATATTCTGGTCCATCGCAACAAACAAGAGTTGAACTGAATCGCAGTTAACGCCCTCTTTCTTGATTGTCGCGACATCTCTGACATTGCGCACCACATTCTTGTAAACAGATCCCTTGCGAATGCGCTCATATGTTGCGGGCGTTGCGCCATCCATCGACATTCCAACGTAATCA
This sequence comes from Steroidobacteraceae bacterium, assembly GCA_035455565.1. Taxonomy (GTDB): domain Bacteria; phylum Pseudomonadota; class Gammaproteobacteria; order Steroidobacterales; family Steroidobacteraceae; genus DATBVX01. The sequence goes on from DATIEU010000219.1 coordinate 956, forward strand.
GTAAGCTCAAATGCTTCACGAATCCGACCACGGACCGGGACGGTAGCATTACTTATCATCGATATCTTTGCGTTTGGATAAAGCTCCTTGAACTTGCGATAAATGGGGCCAAGATCACGATTTAAGGTTGGTTCACCCGCCGTCATGTCTAGTAATTTGGGTTGCCCCATATGGACGTTGTCGTTGGTTAATCCAAGAAATAACGCTTCTGCCTGTTCAATGGAAAGTGTAGGCCCCGACTTTCCCGCATGACCAGGGCACATGATGCATTCCAGGTTGCAAGCTTCGGTAGCTGAAATTGAGATGCGTTCTGGAGCGATTCTGAGCCGCCCCTTTCTTCCAAGTTCGATAGCGCGCGAGATAATGGAGTTGGCGCGAGCCATAACCGCCTTATCTGACGCAGACCGGGTGAGGAAATTCCAAATCTTTCCGACAACGAGGTCTTTAGTCTTTCTAAAATACTGTAACTTATATCGTGGCGTCGCCCATAAAAATCTTGTCAATAGGGTCCGTGATCGAATCAGATTCATGGTTAAGCTCGGCGGTGGACGTCCGGGTCGTTAATGCTGGTCCTGCAATGAGTTCCGTTCGTCAGTACGGGTATTAAGCGGGTTGTAATGAGGCGGGATGTACGACTCATCGTGTCACCTTCCAAGGGCAGGTGGACGGGTGTAAGACGGAAATGAAGACTTCGCTCGAATCTTCCGTATCCTGTTGCATGTCGCCGTGGCCAAAAATACCTCCGCGGCGCGTCCGCGCGTTCCTCGAGGTCCTGCAGGCGGTTGGCGATGGCCCAGATGCTTTTGGCCTCTATGAAATTCTTCTTGAATAGCCGAGATTTTACCCCAACCCCCTTGCGGTGCCCGGCATGCGTCATAAATATCTATTAAACAAAGACTTATGTTCGAACAGTCCTTGCTGCCACGCCGCGACCTGCTGCCACGATGCGCGTATTTCTTTACAGCAAACCGCCACGATTGTCGCCCCCAACTGCTTGTCACGCATCAGGCTCTCGACAAGCAGGCCCATGCCGGTAACGAAGCCGGCATTCACCCAGTAGTGCAGGAATTTCATCACTTCGCCAAGGTGGGCCCAGCCGGCCCCACGGGCTGCAGCGCACCCATCAGCACCACGGCCAGCGAAAGAGCCGCGAAGATCTCCTCGACATCGGCACGCTGCAAGTGACTATGTCGGCACACAGTGCAGCATAGATAACGCTGATGTGGGCCGGCGACCTCTCCGGGTATACGGGACACGAGCACTGAGCACAGCCCGCCTACCGTCGCCGTCACGAACGCCGCGACGATTTCAAATGCCAGGGCCTGCGAGCTAAGATGCGTAACGGACAGCGCGCCGATAGCGATAGTCTGGGCGAGCCCCACCGCGGCGACTGCCGCACCGCCAGAAAGCGCCGCGAGGAATCTAACGCGCTCGGTTATTCTGATTCGCTTGGGTCATAGAGATTTTTCCTAGTAACGGTCATACCCGCCTCCGACCAGCGATCCATGATCGGGTCGAACCAGCGCAGTACTTTGAATCAGGCTATCACTTGGGTGTTGGCCGCGTCGAGCGTGTTGCCACGCGCTCACGGAGTATCATTCGGCATTGCCAAATACGCCCCGCTCGCGCCCCGTTGAGATTTGGAACGATTGCGAATGTCCATGGTCGACAGGTTTAGTGGCGCCTTCTCCGCCAAACTGATTTGTCGCATGCAAGCGCTATTGTTGCTAGTGGCGATATTGCCCTTGATGGACGCGACAGCCGCGCCCGCCGCCGCGCAGCTCGCGCCGGAGCTCGAGGCGTTCATCCAGGACATGGTGCGCAAGCACCGATTCAGCGACGACTCGCTGCGCCGGATGTTCGCCAAGGTCGAGCCCAACCAGGCGGTGGTCAACGCCATGACGGCGCCCATCACGGCGCTGCCGTGGTTCCAGTTTCGCAATCGCTACGTGGACGCGGTGCGCATTAACGGCGGCCTCAAGTTCTGGCGGGAGCACGCGGACACCCTGGCGCGTGCCCGCCGTGAATTCGGAGTCCCCGAGGAGATTATCGTCGCCACCATCGGCGTGGAGTCGATCTACGGCCGCCGCACGGGCAGTTTCGGGGTGCTCGAGGCGCTGACGATGCTCGCGTTCAGCTATCCGCCGCGCGCCCGGCTGTTCCGCTCCGAGCTCGAGCACTATCTGCTGCTCACGCGGGAGGCGCGGTTCGATGCGCTTCAGGTGAAGGGGTCGTACGCCGGGGCGATCGGAATTCCGCAGTTCCTTCCCAGCAGCTACCGCCGCTACGCGGTGGATTTCGATGGCGACAATCGGCGCGATCTCGTCGGCAGCGTTGCGGACGCCATCGGCAGCGTCGCGAACTACTACAAGTCCCACGGCTGGCGCGAGGGGGGAATCATCGCGGTGCCGGCCGCGGTGGAGCCGGACGGCGCCGCTGCGCTGCTCGAGCTGGGCATCAAGCCGCGGTTGAGCGTCGGCGAGCTCAAGCGGCGTGGCGTGTCGCCCGCCGAGCCGCTGGAGGAGGGGCCCGCCGCGGCGCTGGTCGTGGTGGAGGCCGCGGAGGGGCCGAGCTACTGGCTGGGGCTCAATAACTTCTACGTCATCACGCGCTACAACCGGAGCATCAATTACGCGCTCGCGGTGCGCGAGCTCGCGCACGAGTTGCGCGCCCAGTACGGCCCCGGGAACTAGCCTCGCCCCGGCGCCTCGCGCCGGAACGCGACCAGGTGGTCGATCTCCAGGCGGATGCCGATTTTCTCGCCGATCGCGTGGTTGTGGTGGCTCGGCACGAGCGACATCACGCGCCCGCCGGCGGGAAGCTGCAGGGTGTAGAGGAACTGCGCGCCGCGGAACGCCTTGTGCAGGACCTGCGCCTGCAGCGGGCTCGCGTCATCGTGCAGGATGTCGTCCGGACGCAGCAGCACATCGACCTCCGTGCCCTGCGGCCAGTCGGAAGTCTCGCCCTGGAACACGCCCAGCTCGAGCCGGATGCGGGCATTGTCGAGCACGGTGCCGGGCAGGAACATGCCCTGCCCGACGAAGTCCGCGACGTAGCGGGTCGCCGGCTCGTGGTACAGGCGGTAGGGCGTATCCCATTGCTCGATCACGCCCTCGCGCATGATCCCGATCTCGTCGGCCAGGCTGAACGCCTCGTGCTGGTCGTGCGTGACGAGGATCGCGGTGGTGTTCTGCTGCTTGAGGATCTCCCGCACTTCCACGCTCAGCTCCCCGCGGAACTCCACGTCGAGGTTGGAGAACGGCTCGTCGAGCAGCAGCAGGTCGGGGCGCGGCGCGAGCGCGCGCGCGAGCGCGATGCGCTGCTGCTGCCCGCCCGACAGGTCGTCGGGATACTTGTCGCGCAGCCCGCCGAGCCGCACGGTCTCCAGTACCTCGTCCACGCGGCGCGCGCGCCCCGCGCGGTCCCCGTCGCGCAGCCCGAAGCCGATGTTCTGCGCGACCGTGAGATGCGGGAAGAGCGCGTAGTCCTGGAACACCATGCCGACGCGCCGCTCTTCCGTCGGAACCCGCACGCCGCGCCTGCTCACGAGCTGGCCGTTCAGCCAGATCTCGCCCGCCTGCACCGGCTCGAAGCCGGCGATGCAGCGCAGCACCGTGGTCTTGCCGCAGCCGCTCGCGCCAAGCAGGCAGCCGATCGTCCCCTTGGCGAGGGAAAGCGAGAGCCCCCGGATCACTTCAATTGATTCGTAGGCGTGGCGCAGCTCCCGCACGGCGAGCAGCGGCAGGCTCATCGGATCGGCGACGAGGCACTCCGCGCTCTCGGGACGCGCGGCGGATTCACGTAAATTCAAAGACATACGTATAATGATACGCGATGCGATTCGGGCGTCTGACCACCATTGCGGCTCTGATCGGCGCGCTGTGCGCCGCTCCGGTGGCGAGCGTGTTCTTCAATCTGTTCGCCGCGGGCACGCCCGGAATGTGGCAGCACCTCGCGCAGACCGTCCTGCCCGAGTATGCGGCGAATACGCTCTGGCTGCTGATCGGGGTGGGCGCGGGTGTCGTCGCGGTGGGCGTGGCGACCGCCTGGCTCACAGCGACGCACGAGTTTCCCGGACGCCGCGCCTTCGAGTGGGCGTTGATCCTGCCGCTCGCGATGCCGGCCTACGTCATCGCGTTCGTCTACACCGACCTCCTGCAGTTCGTGGGCCCGGTGCAGACCTGGCTGCGCGGGCTGACCGGATGGTCGAAGGGCGACTACTGGTTTCCCGACGTGCGCTCGCTCGGGGGCGCCGTCGTCATGTTCGTCTTCGTGCTGTATCCCTACGTCTATCTCCTTGCGCGCGGCGCATTCCTCGAGCGCTCCGCAACCCTGCTCGAGGCCGGCCGCACGCTCGGCCTGGGCAGCACCGCGGTCTTCTTCGGCGTGGCGCTGCCGCTCGCGCGCCCGGCGGTCGTCGCCGGAACGGCGCTCGCGCTGATGGAGACCATCGCCGATTTCGGCGCGGTTTCCTATTTCGGGGTCCCTACATTCACGACCGGCATCTACCAGGCCTGGTTCTCCATGGGCGAGCGCGTGGTCGCCGCCCAGCTCGCGGCCATGCTGCTGGGATTCGTCGTGCTGGTGCTGCTGCTCGAGCGGCTCAGCCGCGGGCGCAAGCGCTTCCACGAATCGTCCCAGCATACGCGCGCGCCCTCGCGCCTGCGCCTCAGGGGACCGCAGGCCGCTGCCGCCACCACCCTGTGCGCGATCCCGTTCACCGTGGGGTTCCTGCTTCCGGCGGCATTGCTGCTGCGCATGGCGGTGGGCGAGGGCGACGCGCAGTTTGGACCACGGTTCGTCCAGCTCGCAGTGAACAGCGTGACGCTTGCCGCGCTCACATCCGCGCTGCTCGTGGTGCTGGCGCTGTTCATGGCCTACAACGCCCGCCTGCACCCGGGCCTCCTCAGCGTCAACCTGAATCGCGTGGCCGGGCTCGGCTACGCGGTTCCGGGGCTGGTGATCGCCGTGGGCACGCTGATACCGCTGGCGTGGCTCGACAACACGCTCGATGCGTGGATGCGGGCGAGCTTCGGGATCTCGACCGGGCTGCTGCTCACGGGCGGCGTCTTCGCGCTGGTGCTCGCCTACGTCGTGCGGTTCTTCTCCATCGGGCTGCAGACCGTGGATGCCTCGCTCGAGAAAGTGCGACCGAGCATGGAGGACGCGGCGCGCAGCCTGGGGAGCGGCCCGGTGGAATCGCTCGTGCGCATCCACGTGCCGATCATGGCCCGCGGGCTCGCCACCGCCGCGCTGCTCATCTTCGTGGAGGTCATGAAGGAGCTGCCCGCGACTCTGGTCATGCGGCCGTTCAATTTCGACACGCTGGCGACCCAGGTCTACACGCTGGCGCATGACGAGCGGCTGGCCGAGGCCTCCACCGCCGCGCTCGCGATCGTCGCCATGGGCGTCATCCCGCTCATCGCGATTTCGCGCAATATTGCGCGAGCGCGGCGCGCGACCGGCGCCGAGCTGATCGTACGCGAGCCCGCCGGCGATCCGGCTGCGCGCTGATTCCGATAACCATTCCGCCATCGGGCGCCCGCCGGCCTCCGGCCGGTCATTTCAGGCCGACGATGTTGAAAGCCTTCTGGGCGTGTGCCTGGTTCTGGCCCAGCATGCCGACGTTGAGGCTGTCCTCGCGGAACGAGCCGAGCTGCGCGAGCGCCGGGTTCCGGAGCTGGACTGTGGGCACCGCGGGCCATTCGTTGTTGCCGTTCGCGAAATACGACTGCGCGCTGTCGCTCGCCAGGTACTCGAGGAACCGCAGCGCGTTCTCGCGGTGCGGCGCATGGCGCAGGATCCCGCCGCCGGAGATGTTGATATGGGTCCCGAAGCTCTTCTGGTTCGGGAAGATCACGCCGACCTTGGTGGCGGCGGCGCGGTCCTCCGGCTTCTTCGAGCTGGCGAGCCGCACATAGTAGTAGGTGTTGCTGATCGCGACCTGGCATTCGCCCGCCGCGACCGAAAGGATCTGGTCGGTGTCGCCGCCCTTCGGATCGCGCGCGAGATTGGCCTTGATGCCGCGGGCCCATTCCTGCGCCTTGCTCTCGCCGAGATGATCGATCAGTGCCGACATGAGCGACAGGTTGTACACATGGCTCAGCGACCGTGTGCACACCTTGCCCTTCATCGCGGGGGCGGCGAGGTCCTCGTAGTTCTGCACGGTCGCGGGATCGACCGTCTGCTTGTTGTAGACGATGACCCGGGCGCGCTTGGAGAAGCCGAACCAATGGCCGCCGGGCTCGCGCAGGTGGGCGGGTATGCGCTGGTCGAGCACGGCCGAGCGCACCGGCTGGAGCAGGTCCATCTGCTGCGCGCGCCACAGGCGGGCGACGTCCACCGTCAGCAGAACATCCGCAGGGCTGTTGCGCCCCTCGTTCTTCAGCCGCTCGAGCAGGGCGTCCTCGGTGCCTTCGATGCGATTGATCTTGATACCGCTCTGCCGGGTGAAATCGGCGTAGAGCGCCTCATCCGTCTGATAATGGCGCGAGGAATAGAGGTTGAGTTGCCGTTGCTGAGCGAACGCTGGCGAGATTGCCCCTGAGACAATTGTGGCAATAGCGAGGCCGAGAAGAAACGGTGAATTACTGCTTAACTGTTTGATCATAGGAGTGAACATAGTATAGGGCCCCAGAGAGATGGAGACGGAGCTACTGTGATAACGAGAATTATTCTCATATGAGCCGGGGTCGCTGTCAACTCCCCTCTGCCAGGCGGTGGTTCGCCGCCCTGCTGTTGGCGGGTTGGACGGCTGCCGGCGCCCTCGCGCAGCAGACGGTGCTGGAGGTGATTCCGCTGCACTATCGCACTGCGCCGGAAGTGATCCCCGTGATCCAGCCGCTGCTCGGGCGCGAGGGCACAGTCAGCGGATTCCAGGGACAGCTCGTCGTGCGCGCCACCCCCGCCAATCTGGAGGAGATCAAGCGCATCCTGGCGAGCCTCGACACTGCGCCGCGGCAGCTTGTCATCACGGTGCGGCAGGATGCGGATAGCGCACGGAGCCGCAGCGCGGCCGAGGTATCGGGCAGCGTCGGCGGCGATCACGGGCGAGTCACCGTCCCGGGCGGCCGGGACACGCGCGGCGGCAACGTGGTGCTGCGCGAAGGCGACGACCACGTGCGGCTGCAGGCGTTCGAGGGCAGCGGCAGCCGGAGCGACCGCGGCGCGCAATCCGTGCGGGTGCTCGAGGGGCGCGAGGCG
>DATIEU010000220.1:0-5591 GCA_035455565.1 Steroidobacteraceae bacterium
GAGGTCGAGATCGAACGCCTGCAGAAGTCCAACGCGGAGTTGCGCGCCACGGTCGCGGAGCTCGAGACCGGTCAAATGGGCCACCAGCAGGAAAGCGGCGAACTCGCCCGGTCGGTGGCGGAGTTGCAGGCCCAGGTCGCACGCCAGAGCCAGGACCTCGCTTTCTATCGCGGCATCGTGGGCTCGACCATCGGCGCGCCCACCATCAAGGTGCAGCGCTTCCAGGTGCATCCGGGCACGGAACCCCGCCATCATCGCCTGCGACTGGTCCTGGTCCAGGCGGTGCGCCCCGACAACGTCGTCGCCGGCACCGTTGCACTCACCGTGCAGGGCACGGAAAAGGGCAAGCCCGTGACCTACAGCCTCGGGCGGCTCACCTCCGATGGACGGGACCAGCTGCCGTTCTCGTTCCGCTATGTCCAGGATCTCGACCAGGAGATCGTATTACCCGACGGATTCCAGCCGGCCCGCGTCAGCGTCGAAGTGCGCGCCTCGGGCCGCAGCGGTGCACCGTTCAACCAGTCCTTCGACTGGGCGGTGCAACCCACCTGATTCTCAAACCGGGAGTTTCAAAGCCGATGTTCAAACGCAATCGCAACACTGATCCGGTCCGCGGCACGGTCGATACGCTGATCGGCCGCACCACGCGCATCAACGGCGATGTCGCCTTCACCGGCGGCTTTCATCTCGACGGCGAAGTCAACGGCAACGTGCGCGCCGAGCCGGGCGCGACGTCGGTGCTCAGCGTGAGCGAGCACGGCTGCATCGAGGGCTCGGTGGACGCGCCGCACGTGGTGCTGAACGGCACGGTGAAGGGCGACATCCGGGCCCGCGATCGCGTCGAACTTGGCGCCAAGGCGCGGGTCAACGGCAACGTGCACTACGGCGTGATTGAAATGGCCATGGGTGCCTCCATCAACGGCAAGCTCATTCACGAGGCGGAAGAGCCGGAGGAGCCGGCGGATGCCGCGCTCGCTCACGGCGCAAAGGCCTGAACCTTTTTGACCGTGCCGGAACGAACCCCTAGACTGCCGGAAGGATCTGCTACACAGGCTTGACGGAATGACCGCCCTATCCGAAATCCCACCCAGCGCGCCTCCGATACCGCTCGTCTTCACCGACGCGGCGGCCACCAAGGTGGGCGAGCTGATCCGTGGCGAGGACAATCCCAATCTGAAGCTGCGCGTTTTCGTGCAGGGGGGCGGCTGCTCCGGATTTCAGTATGGCTTCACCTTCGACGAGAACATCGAGGAAGGCGACACCTGCATCGAGAACCAGGGCGTGAAGCTGGTGGTCGATCCCATGAGCTATCAGTACCTCATGGGTGCCGAGATCGACTACCGCGAGGACATCCAGGGCGCGCAGTTCGTCATCCGCAATCCGAACGCCACCACGACCTGCGGCTGCGGGTCGTCGTTCTCCGTATAAGAGCCCCCGAGGCGCAGGCTCCTGGCCAGAGCGCCCAAAGTTCCCGACGTCATCGCCGCTGTCGATCTCGGATCGAACAGCTTTCACATGGTGGTCGCGCGCTACTCGCATGGGCAGCTCGTGATCCTCGACCGGATGCGCGAGATGGTGCGCCTCGCCGAAGGGCTCGACGAGGAGGGCCGGCTCGACAAGTCCGTGGCCGTTCGCGCCATCGCCTGCCTCGAACGCTTCGGCCAGCGACTGCGCGACATGAAAGCGGAGGGCGTGCGTGTCGTGGGCACGAACACGCTGCGCAAGGCGCATCGCAAGCAGGCGTTTCTCGAGCGCGCACGCGATGCGCTCGGCCACCCGATCGAAATCATCTCCGGCATCGAAGAAGCGCGCCTCATCTATCTCGGCGTCGCGAACACCATTCCCAACGATCCCGGCAAGCGCCTGGTTATCGACATCGGTGGCGGCAGCACCGAGCTCATCATCGGCGAGAGCTTCAACCCGCTCAAACTCGAAAGCCTGCACATGGGCTGCGTCAGCATGAGCCTGGATCATTTCCGCGACGGCAAGATTTCCGACAAGCGCCTGCGCCGCGCGCGCATGACGGCGCGGCTCGAGCTCGAGCCGGTGCAGGCCGCGTTTCGTTCGCAGGGCTGGGAGCACGCGGTCGGCAGTTCCGGGACCATCCGCGTCATCGCCGATAGCGTCCGCCGCATCGATCCCTCGGCTGCCGACATCACGGCAGAAGGGTTGGAAAGGCTCATCCACGAGGTGACCGAGGCGGGACACGTAAACGAGGTCAAGCTGCCGGAAGTCACGGCGGAGCGTGCGCCGGTATTCCCGGGAGGCCTGGCGATCCTGGCCGAGGTCTTCGAAGTGCTCGAGATCGAGCATATGCGGGTCGCGGACGGCGCGCTGCGCGAAGGTCTGCTGTACGACATGATCGGCCGCTTCACCGACGAGGACGCGCGCGTGCGCACGGTGCGGGCGATGGAGCAGCGCTACCACGTCGATGCCGGGCAGGCGTCACGCGTCGAGGCGACCGCGCTCGATTTTCTCAGGCAGGTGGCGGGACCGTGGGACCTCGCTGACCCGCTCGCCGAGCAGGCGATCGGCTGGGCGGCGCGGCTGCACGAGATCGGGCTCGACGTCTCGCATTCGCAGTATCAGAAACACGGCGCGTATCTGCTCCAGTACGCCGACATGCCCGGGTTTCCGCGCGAGGAGCAGCGCCTGCTCGCGTGCCTGGTCGGCGCTCACCGGCGCAAGATTTCTCTCGATGCGTGCGAGGACCTGATTCCGCCGTGGGACAAGAAAGCGGAATTGCTCGTCCTGGTGTTGCGACTCGCAGCGCTCATGCATCGCGGGCACAGCTCGCAGCAGCTGCCGGCGATCAAGCTCCTGCCGCGCGGCCGCTCGCTCACGATCGAATTCCCGCGCGGCTGGCTCAAGGACCACGCACTGACGATCGCGGACCTGCAACAGGAAGTGGAGTACTGGAAGGCGATCGGCTACCGCTTGCGCGTGTTCGACTTCATGCACTGAGCTGACCGGGCGCGGCGTGCTCCTGGAGGAGACGCTGTTGTGCGCTCAGCGGCTCCTCGCCGTTGCGCTGCGCGCGCGCGTAGCTGCCATCGGCCCGCAGTTCCCAGGCCTGCGTATTGTCTGCAAGGTAGATGTTGAGATCGCGCAGGATGCGCTCGCGATGCTTGCGCCGCTCGACCGGAAACGCGACCTCGACACGCCGGAAGAAGTTGCGCTCCATCCAGTCGGCGCTCGCGCAATAGAGCTCTTCGTCACCGTCGTTGCGAAAGTAGTACACGCGCGAGTGCTCGAGGAAGCGCCCGACGATGGAGCGCACGCGGATGTTGTCCGACACGATCGGAATGCCTGGCCGCAGGGCGCAAATACCGCGCACCACGAGGTCGATGCTCACGCCTGCGCCGGAAGCCTCGTAGAGCGCCTGGATGATCTGCGGCTCGATCAGCGCATTCATCTTGGCGATGATGCGTGCCTTGCGGCCGCGCCGCGCATGCTCGGTCTCGCGCCCGATCTTATCGATCAGCGCCTGGTGCAATGCGAAGGGCGACTGCAGGAGTTTCCTGAGCCGGGGAACCTGAGTGAGGCTGGTGAGCTGCAGGAAGAGCTCGTGCAGATCCTCGCCGATGGCTTCGTCACACGTGAAGAGCCCGTAATCGGTGTAGGCACGCGCGGTCTTCAGATGGTAGTTGCCGGTGCCGACGTGGCAATAGCGACGCAGGTGTCCGTCCTCGCGGCGCACCACCATGATGAGCTTGGCGTGCGTCTTGTAGCCCACCACGCCGTACATCACGTGCGCGCCAGCCTCCTGGAGCCGTGTTGCCAGCTCTATGTTGGCCGCCTCGTCGAAGCGCGCGCGCAACTCGATGATGACGGTGACGTCCTTGCCGCCCTGCGCGGCCTCCACGAGCGCATCGACGATCTGCGAATCGGCGCCAGTCCGGTAGAGCGTCTGCTTGATCGCGAGCACCTCGGGATCGGCGGCCGCCTGGCGCACGAAGTCGGTCACCGGCGCGAAGCTCTGATACGGGTGATGCAGCAACACGTCCTTGTGTCGCATGACCGCGAAAATGTCGCTGACGCCCTGCAATCGTCGCGGCACGCCGGCGGTGAAGGCCGGGTACTTGAGATCGGGTCGGTCAACCATGTCGTAAATGGCCATCAGGCGGTTGAGATTGACCGGCCCATCGAACTGGTAGAGATCGTTCGGGGTGAGCGCGAAATGATCCAGCAGGAATTGCGTCAGGGCGGCCGGGCAGTCGTGCGCGGTCTCGAGACGCACTGCCTCGCCGTAGCGGCGCTGCGCCAGCTCGCCTTCGACCGCACGCAGCAGGTCGTCGACTTCTTCCTCGTCGACGAACAGGTCGCTGTTACGCGTCACGCGGAACTGGTAGCAGCCGAGCACCTCCATGCCGACGAACAGTTTCGCGACGAATGCCTCGACGATCGTCGAGAGATACACGAAGTCGCGCCGGCCGCCTTCGTTGGGCACGCGGATGATGCGGGGAAGCGAGCGGGGCGCCTGCAGGATCGCCAGCGCGGTGTTCCGCCCATAGGCATCCTTGCCCTTCACCTGCACGATGAAGTTGAGGCTCTTGTTCTGAATGCGCGGGAAGGGCCGCGCCGGATCGAGCGCGAGGGGCGTCAGCACCGGCTCCACTTCCTTGTCGAAATGCTCCTCGAGCCAGCGGGCCTGATCCGGCGTCCAGTTGTCGGGGTTGGCGAAGCGGATGCCGCTTTGCTCCATCGCCGGCGTGAGCACACCGTTGAGCAGCGAATACTGCTCCGCCACCAGCGAGACCGCACGCTCGTGGATTGCGCTGAGCTGCTCGGGAAGGCTCAACGCGTCGGGCCCCGCATCGAGCGAACCCAGCTCGATGCGCTGTTTCAGGCTCGAGACGCGGATCTCGAAGAATTCATCGAGGTTGCTGCACGAGATGCCGAGAAAGCGCACGCGCTCGAGCACCGGCAGGCTTTCGTCCTTGCATTGTTCGAGCACGCGCTGGTTGAACTCGAGAAAGCTCAGTTCCCGATTGATGTAGAACTCAGGCGACTTGAGGTTGGGAGCGTCCACCGGCCTGAAAATATTAGCAGCTTGGCCTGTTAAGAATTTGTGACGGCGCCGCCCGGGTGAATGGCGCCCAGGATCACGCTGCGTTGTGCCCCGGTGACCGCGGGCAGATTGCCGTCCAGGCCGGCGAGCGCACGATACGCGAGCCAGGCGAAGCCACTGGCCTCGACGTGATCTGGATCGAGTCCGAGGGCCGCTGTCGTGTCGACGCGCGTGCGCGGCAGCTGTGTGTCCAGCCGCCGCAGCAGCTCGCCGTTGTGGCTGCCCCCGCCACAGAGCAGAACCCGCTGCGTCTCGTCGAGTGCGCGTACGGCGTCGGCAATCGTGCGCGCCGTGAGCTCACAGAGCGTCGCCTGCACGTCCTCGGGCTTCGGTGCCTTGCGAAACTGGGCGAGCTTCCCTTCCAGCCAACCCATGTTGAAGAGCTCACGGCCGGTGCTCTTGGGGGGCTCGGTCGCGAAATAGGGCTCACCCAGGAAATGGTCGAGCAACTCGTCATGTGTGCGCCCGTTCGCAGCCCAGGCGCCATCCCGATCGAAGGCGACGCCGAGGTGGCGCATCG
>DATIEU010000221.1:0-2295 GCA_035455565.1 Steroidobacteraceae bacterium
TCACGAGCTTTGATCCGATGAGCCCGGTGCCGCCGATGATGACGAGTTTCATGATCGATGTCCTTTCCGTACAAAACCGATTCAATGTTGGCGCGAGTGTGCACCCGCTCTGACCGAGCGCCGCGCTGACTCGTGACAACGTGACGTCCTTCTGACACATGTCTCCGGAATGAAGCGTTCCCTCTGTCTCGGGAAGGGCACTGCCAGAACGGGCTTCTGTTTTGCAAGTCCGGGAACAAATCCACCTGCGGGAACAAAACGCTCCTCGGCACGCCGCGCCCCTTCGTCCTAGCCGGGCAGATCCTCGGACCGCTTCTCGGCGAGTTTGCCGGTGCGCAGTCCCGTGGACTGACCAACTTCGATCAGGTAGCCGTCGGGGTCCCGCATGTAACAGCGAATCTCAGCACCGCGATCGATCGGCGGCGTCACAAACTCGGCCCCTTTTGAACTCCACTGCTCATAGCACGCCTGGATGTCTGCTACGCGCAGGTTCATGAAGGTGGAGACCGTGTTGTCGAACTCGTAGTTGACGACCGAGATATCCGGCTTGTCCGGGGTGGGACCACCGCCCGGGTTCATGATCACCCACGAGTTGGCGAGCTTGACCATGCACGGGTTCTCCTCCAGCACGACCTGGCCGCCGAGGACCGCGGAGTAGAAAGCACGGGACCGAGCAACGCTTCGCACGGTGATGAACAGCGTGACAAGGAAGCCCTCGCTCGGCACGGGCAGGTTCTCGAAGTCGATGTATGGCGTGTGCTCGGTCACCGTTACCTCCTTGCCGAAGATGCGTCCGGGCTCCGCCGAGTGCCCAGTTGAATGCGGAATCAAGACTGGTTGACTGGAATTCAAGTCGGTGACGATGTCGCGGCGGCCAGTTCTCGGCTAGCGATAGTGATGTGCGAGCTCCCGTTCCGCGGATAGCCAGTCGTCGACGTCGTGCCCATCTCGCCGCCCGCGTCTCTCGTAGAAGTGGTAAGCAAGCCGAGCAATCTCATCGCGTGTTGGGCTGGTGCCACCGCCCGTGTACTTGGCCATCGATCCTTCGCCTGTGATGCGCGCTGCAATATCGGAGAGCGTCATCGCTGCCTCCTGGTCGTGCTGTTGTTATGCCTGCGTCAGCGTCGCCGAGCTGAAAACACCGCAGTTCACTTGACAGGTGTCAGAATCGGTGCGCCTTTGTCCTTCACCATGAACACTAGGTACTTGGCCGGCGCCGAGTCGCTCGCGTTTCGGCTGACGACGTGCACGTCGTCCGGTCCCTCGTACCACGTCTGGCCCGGCGTCAATGTGACCGGTGCCTTGCCTTTGGCCTGCATCACGATCGATCCTTCGAGTACGTAGACCATTGCTTGCGCATTATGCGTACTCGCCGAGGTCGATTCTCCAGGTGCGTACTCGACACTGAGCATTGAGAGCTCTTTGCCCGCAGCCCCCGCGAGATCCTTGGACATGAGCAATCGGACCGGGTCGTTCTGAGCGACGAGTATGCCGCCCGCAAGCGACAGCAAGAACGCCAACACTGCTGTGTTCTTCATCGCCATTTCTCCAAATGCGGTTGCCAGGTTGTATCGAATCTGCAGTGACCCGTTCTACTAGCCCTTGACCAGATACAAGGATTCGATGTGACGTACGGCGGAAAGGAGTGCGAAGGATCGGCAGAAGCGTCGCGGACGAATTGAGGGAGGAGCCAACGGGCGAGGGCGACGTCGGGCCTCGCCTTCACCCAGCGACGCACGCCACGGCGCGGCTGAACCGTCTAGCGGACCTAATCGGCGATCAGGACAAATGTTGCCAGTTGCCCCGTTGGCACATGACCTGCCGCGGACACCGCGGCAGCCTGCCCGAGTCTGTCGAGGCGTCTATTATCACGTTAGCCGCGGTGGCCCATACCCTCATCAGCGATATCGCCAACATTATCCGGATCGATACTTTCCGATCGACCCCACTCATCGTCGACGGGTCGACCCACGTGAAACCGGCGCTCGCGCGAACTCTCCGTCCGTGGCCCAGGTTCATCGAGTGGCCCCCAGTCAGACTCCTGCAAGAGGCCGCGCGCCTGCACGAGCTCTTGTCGTATGGCCTCAATCCCGCGGGCTTCGAGCTGGCCCAAGGGTACGCCGATCGACATCTGCACCGCGACGGCGTTCACGTCGCTCTTCCTCGTCCGCTGTGGTGCCCAGAAGGTTCAGTGGCGAAGAGGCCGTTGATCTCGGCGTATGGCACCAGGCTCGCCAGGCCGGCGAAACTGCCCTCCGACCTCAACGTCTTTGCAGCGTGGATGAAGCCGGTCCA
>DATIEU010000222.1:0-4019 GCA_035455565.1 Steroidobacteraceae bacterium
TCGGCACCGTACCGCTGTGTCCCATGAGCTCGAGCAACTGCTTCGCGACGTCGCCGAACATCGTGATGTCCGCGTACGCTTTCGTGCGAAATGTCACGAGCATCGGAACCTCCTTGTCGTTACGGAGTGCCTCAGGCGAACGGCGACGGGGCAGCACGCCAACACGCGCAATTAGGCGCATGACTGCCCGGCTTCGGCTGATGACAGCTTAGCGGATCGCCGTATGTGCGTCGTCCCAACAAAACTCAATGGATCATTGTGCGCAAGTTCTGCACGATATAGGGGCTCTTTCAGGAGGATTGACGTGCGGATAACAAGAACAACCCCCGATAACGGCGGTCGCCGATCGCTGGACCTGCCAGTCGGCCCGACCGCGATGCGCGCTGTGCTGGCGACCCTCAGCGCGCTCGCCTGGACCCTCGGCGCTTCGGCCCAATGGGCCCCCGTACCCGACCCGAAGGTACCGCGGGATGCCTCAGGCAACGTGCTCATGGACGCGCCGACGCCGCGCACGGCCGCCGGAGCCCCGGATCTCTCCGGCCTCTGGATGCGGACGCGCAGCGGGCCACCGCCGCAGAACGGCGGAGGCGGTGGAGGTGGCGGTGGAGGTGGCGGCGGAGGCGGCGGAGGCGGTCAGCTCGAACCTGCACAGGCACCGGTTCCGCTCGATCCAAACGGCCCGCCGATCGCGGCCTTTTTCGAGGCCGGTCAAAACATCGAAGGCGGCCTCCCCTACACGCCGTGGGCCAAGCAGCTCAGGGATCAACGCTTCGCCTTGCGCGCGCGCGACAACCCGGATGCCCAGTGCCTGCCGATGGGGTTTCTGCAATTTCATCAGCAGCCCCAACCCCGCATGATCATCCAGACCGAGAAGATGATCCTCATCGAGTACGAAGCCAATTACGGCCTACGCCATATCTACTTGGACGGTCGCGAGCTGCCGCCGCAAGGCGAGCCGCAGCCCTGGTGGTACGGATATTCGGTCGGCCGCTGGGACGGCGACGACCTGGTCGTCGAGACGAACAACCTGCGTGGCGCCGATGAGGACAGCCCGTACGACGGATGGCTGGACGTGAACGGCAGCCCTTATACGCGCCAAGCGAAGATCACGGAGCGTTTCCGCCGGCCGACGTTCGGCCATTTGCAGATCGACTTCACGATCGAAGATCCGAAGGCGTATACCAAACCGTGGACCGTGCGTGTCGATCAGCGCCTCCTGCCGGATCAGGAATTGATCGAGTTCGTCTGCAATGAGAATCAACAGTTCGAGCGCAGAATCAAGCTGAACCAGGAGCCCGCAAGTGAACCGTCAAGCACACCCTAACTCGAGTCGCAGTGGTATCCGCGTCGTCATGAAGACCTTCACCTTCACGAGCATCGCCGCTGCCGCGGTCGCTGCATCGCTGCCGCTCGCCGCTCACCATTCCTTTTCCGCGGAGTTCGATTCGAGCAAGGAAATCAGAGCAACGGGTACGGTCACGAAACTGGATTGGCAGAACCCGCATGGCTGGATTCACATGACCGCGACCGAGATCTGCGAGCGCACGGCCGCCGGCCGAGGCCCCGATGCCGTCGAACAGGAGTGGGCATGCCGGTCGCCCGCCGGCGACGAGAAGGGAGCCGACTGGGCCTTCGAGCTCGGGAGTCCGAACGGACTGATGCGTCAGGGCTGGACGCGAAACTCGCTGAAGCAAGGCGACGTCATCACGGTTCTGGGCTCGCGGGCGCGCGACGGCAGCACGAACTCGAACGCCCGCTCCGTGACGACGGCCGACGGCAAACGCCTGTTTGCGGGGTCGAGCCAAGACGCCACGCCGTAACCAGGGACGGTTCGGGCTCAGCGGTACATGAACGGGTGCGTGTAGAGCTCGCGCCAATTGCCCGGCGCGGGCCGGCCCGCGATCCCGAAACCGCGCACCGCCCGCGGTGCCGCGTAGGTACCGAACAGCCGGTCCCAGATCACGAAGATTCCGCCAAAGTTGACGCCGCTCGCCGGCATCGCGATGTCGTGATGCATGCGATGGTTGCCGGGCGTGTTCAGGAAAGCATCCAGCAGCGGCAGCCTTCCAATGGCGCGCGTATGCACCCAGGCCTGGTAGTGGATGGTGAATACCTGCAACCCGGCGACCACCAGCGGCTCGAAGCCGGCCAGCACGCAGGGTAGATAGAACAACGGCGCGATGAACTGGTTGGCGAACGAAACGCGATAGGCGGTCGCGACCGTGTACTCGGGCGAACTGTGGTGCACGGCGTGATAAAGCATCCACAAGGGCCACAGCCGGTGCGCGCAACGGTGTTCCACGTAGTAGCACAGGTCGGCCAGCAACAGCGCCGGCAAGAGCGCTGCGAGCGACTGCCCGAAATGCACGGGCGCGAAACGTGCGACTTCCGTGTAGACGAACAGCCACCAGCCCGACAGGCCCACGGTCACCAGCACCGTAGGCAGCAATGGACTCAGGCTCGTGGCCATCTCGCGGAGCGCCGCGCGGGTCAGACGGCCACGGCGTTTCATCCACAGCAGTTCTTCGATCGCGATGGCCACTCCGGCGCCGATGCTGAGCGCAATCGCCGCGGCCAGTACGATGTGCCAGTCGTGTGTCATGTTTCCCGCGCGATCTCGGCGAGCTCGACCCGGCCTGGCATCTGCGGCAAAGCCTGCCACGAGTCAGCGGCGCGGTGCCGCGCGTTGTACTCGCAGAACGATTCGAGCCGGCCGTGTGTGTCGAGCACGTGATGGCAGCAGGCCGAGACGCGATCCTGGTCGTAGGTGTAACGGTCCATGAAAGGCTTGACCACGATGCCGAACACGTCGCGTGGCCGGATGAGTTTGCGCGCCAGCCTCGCCATCAGCCGCGTGAACCAACGCTCGCGCCGCGTGCCAACGATGTCCTGCATGCTGCGCTGGTCGAGCACCGTCTTGTACGCGACCTCGTTCATTACGGCGTTGAGATCCACGTGGCGTGCGATGTTGGCGAAGACGCCGAAGCGGCGCGCGAACAGCGTGACCCAACCGCAGTTCGGATGACTGCAGGGAATGGGCAGGAAATCTTCATCGCGCGTAGATAGCCCGGCGGTCACTCCCTTGATGACGTCCGACAGCGTGATGCGATCGAGCGGATCGTGTTCGATGGCGAATCGACCGGAAAAAAATGCCGGCAACATCGCCACCAGGCGCACGTTGCGATGGCGCACGCCCTGGCGTACCACCCAGGCGATTTCGCGCTCGCTGACGCCGCGTGCCAGCGTCATGGTGAGTTGCATGGGCACGCCGAGCTTGTCCAGGCGCGCGAGCAGGCGCATGCGCACCTTTTCCGGATTCGCCTGCCGCAGCGCCTTGTTGGTCCTCGCCTCCAGACCGTCGAACTGCAGGAGCACCAGCGTTCTGTCGCGAAAGGGGACCAGCTTTTCGGCGACACCGGGTTTTTCCAGCGCGATGCCATTGGTGGCGACGTAGATCTTGGCGATGCGCGGCTCTGCGTGCAGCCACGCCAGCATGTCCCAGAACTGCGGGTGGATAGTCGGCTCGCCGCCGATCAGCTGTACCGAATCGAGCGTGCCTTTCTGGTCCAGCAGTGCACCCACGTGCCGGCGGAAACCTTCGAGCGAGAGAATGCGATCGCCTTTCGAATCCGCGTAGCAGACGCGGCACGCCAGGTTACAGGCGTCGGTGATCTCGACCAGCACCGTGCAGGTCTTGTTGGAGCGCTGGTCGGTCGAGTCGTGTACCCAAGGGCCGCTGGCTTCGGTACCGCAGCTCCCGCCGGGCCCGCAACAGGCCCCATCGAACTCCGGTACGTTCTCGGTACGGTCTGTGACGAACGCCCTGCCCCAGCGATCCTTGTTGGAGAGCTTGTAGTAGCGCTCGTCGTTCTCGAGCAACGCGCGCGCCAGGCCATGCGTGGAGCACCGCTTGCTGATGAACACTCGGCCACGCGATGTGTACACGGCGGCCGGCACGTGCGCCAGGCATTCGGCGCACAGGCTCAACGTGGTCTTGAGGAGTCCGGCTTCGAGGGGCA
>DATIEU010000223.1:0-8099 GCA_035455565.1 Steroidobacteraceae bacterium
CAGCGCTTCGCCGGGTTCCAGACCAAGATGGAGGAGTCGGGCATCGCGCCCAACCCCGCCTACATCGAGCAGGGGTATTTCACTTATCGATCCGGGCTCGACGCGGCCGAGCGGCTGCTCGATCGCAAGCGTGCGCCAACGGCGATCTTCGCGAGCAACGACGACATGGCAGCCGCGGTGATCTCGGTCGCGCACCGCCGCGGACTCGATGTGCCCCGCGATCTGTCCGTGGTCGGTTTCGACGACACGCCGACGGCCACCACCGTGTGGCCCGAGCTCACGACGATCCGGCAACCCATCGCCGAAATGGCGCAGGCGGCGCTCAAGCTCCTGCTGCGAACGATTCGCCAGCAACGCACCGGCCATCAGACCGAGCCGATCGACCACCTGTTCGGTCACGAGCTGGTAAAACGCGATTCCGACGCCCCGCCGCCCGCCACGCAGTGACCCGGGCGCCGGCGTCCGCGTCACCAGAAATAGATGTAGATGCCCGCGATGATCGCGAGGATCACGCAGGTGTGGAACACCTCCCAGAAGCCGTAGCCCTCCTTCTCGGCCTGCTTCTGTTCCGCGGTGACTGAGTCATACGTCAGACCCGCGATCTGCTCAGGCGGCGCCTTGGGTGTCACCAGGCTCACCACGTAGATCAGCAGGCACGTGAATACAAAGAGGAAGAAGCTGAAGTAGAGCCAGTTGATGTCGACGAAGGCCTGGAGCGCGGCTGGCCACTGGATGCCGTACATCTCGTGCGAAGCCTGCAGGATCAGCCGTGCGAAGCCGACGATGAACCCGCCGGCCAGGCCGTAGAGACCGGAACGCGGTGTGACTCCGCTCGAGAAAATGCCCAGCATAAATACCGCCGCGATGGACGGGGCGAGCAGGGACTGAACGAGCTGCAGGTAGGTGTAGAGCTGTCCCTTGCCGAGCTGCTGCAGGAACGGGATCCACAACATGCCGAGCACGATGACCCCGGCGGTCGCGATCCGTCCGACCAGGACGAGGTGCGCTTCACTCGATTGCGGCCGCAGGCGCTTGTAGAAATCGACGGTGAAAAGCGTCGCGGTCGAGTTGAAGAGCGAGGCGAGGGCACTCATGAGCGCCGACAACATGCCCGCGAGCACCAGTCCGCGCAGGCCGATCGGCAGCAGGTTCGAGACCAATATCGGGAAGGCGCCTTGCGGATCCGTCTCCATCGACTCGAATCCGGGGACGCCCTGTTTCCACAACGCCACCGCGATCATGCCGGGCAGCAGGAAGATGAACACCGGTGCGAGCTTGAGATAACCCGCGAACAGCGTGCCGCGGCGCGCCTCCTTGAGGTTTTTCGCGGTCAGCACCCGCTGCGCGATGTACTGATCCGTGCACCAGTACCACAACCCGACGATCGGCGACGCGAGCAGCACACCGAGCCACGGCGTCACGCTCGGATCGAACAGGAATCCCGGGAAGCCCTGGGTTTCCGGCGTCGTCGACAGCGGACGCCACAGATGGATGGTCTCGGGGTTCGCGGCGCGCAGCGCATCGAGCCCGCCGATCTTGGTGAGGCCGACCACCAGCAGCACCGCCGAACCCGTGAGCAGCACTGGCACGTGCATCGCTTCCGTCCATAGCACCGACTTCATGCCGCCCAGCACCACGAACACACCGGTGACGATCACGAGGAAGAGCGCCGCGAACCAGAAGAAATCCACCTCGCCGAAGAGCGGCAGGTTGACGTGCTGGTAGCCCAGGATGGTTTGGATCGCGAACGCCCCCGCGAAGATGGTGACGGAAGCCTTGGTGAGGATGTAACTGAACAAGAAGATGAGCGAGAGCAGCGTACGGGTGCCGGGTGTGTAGCGCTTTTCCAGGAACTCCGGCGTGGTGAAGATCTTCGAGCGCAGATAGAAGGGCGCAAAGATCCAGCCGAGCACCAGGCACAGGTAGGAGTGCAGCTCCCAGTGCGCGAAGGCCATGCCTGAGCCCGCGCCCGAGCCGGCGAGGCCGATGAGATGTTCGGCACCGATGTTGGAGGCGAAGATCGACGAGCCGATGAGGAACCAGCCCGCCGAGCGGCTCGCGAGGAAATAGTCGGCGGTGTTCTTCTCCTTCTGCAGTGCCGCCCAGATGCAGATGATCGTGTTGACGACAAAGTAGGCGGCGACCACCGCCCAGTCGATCCCCGAAAAGGAAACAGCGGCCCCTGTCATCGCGCAACCTCCCTACGCCTCGGACTTCGTACCATGCACCATGTCGCTCGCTTGCGCCGGACGATGACGAAATGAAGGCCGCCGAAGGTCGATTCGGGTCCGGTCAGCGGGGGTGCGGCCTGCATTGAGTTGTTGTTCTACAGAGTGGCGGCAATCAGCCGCCGGCGATGGTAGCGTTCACATGCCTGACTGGACAAGCTGGCCCGGGAGGAGCCCGCAAACCGGGTACTGCCGCAGGAGGAGGGCGGCCGCAGACCCTTGAAGGTAAGGGTGAAATTCAGTTGGAAAGACTCGCGCATCCGGCTCGCCAACCCCTTGACAACGGCCACGGGGGGGCTGAAGTTAGCGCTAACAAGGGTCCTCATTCGCAACGGCCGCGTCTCCGGGAGCCCGAACGTGATTCGCGAGGTTCGCGCATGTCGCCGGCCAATAGACCCCTGATGATGCCCGACCCGCGGGAGCGGACGCTGATCCTGGCGGCGAACGGCTCGCTCCTCGAGCTGGCGCCGCGCCTTGGGGGTTCTGTCGTGCGCTACGTGCATGGGGGCACGCCCGTGTTGCGCAGTGCCGCGTGGGACCATCCGCAGGTGCCCATCCCGTTCGGGATGGCCGCGTTTCCGCTGTTTCCATTTTGCGGGCGCATCGCAGCGGGCCGCTTTCGGTTCGATGGCCGGGACGTCAGTCTGCCTGCGAATCTGGCGCCCGAGCCGCACGCCATCCACGGCGAGTCGTGGCTCGCGCCCTGGACGGTCGAAGCCGCAGGCGAGCGCACGGCCACGCTCGTGCACGAGCATGCGAGCGCCGCCTGGCCGTGGCCCTACCGCGCCACGCAGACCTTCGAACTCGCCCCGGGGGCACTGCTTTTGAGCCTCGCGCTCACCAACAAAGGCGACTGCGCGATGCCGGCCGGTCTCGGCTGGCATCCTTATTTTTCCAAGGGCGACGCACAGCTCGAAGCCGACGTGATGGCCCAGTGGCTGCCGGGCGATGACAAGATCACAACCGCGCCGCACGCGCTTGCCGGCGACGGCGACCTGCGCACGCCTCGACAGGTCGCGCAGCTCGACCTGGACGATGCCTTCACCGCGGGTACCGCCGGCTCGATCATTCGCTGGCCGGGGAGGAAGTTGACGGTGCGCATGACGGCCACGACGGCGCTCGGTCACCTGGTCGTATTCGCGCCACCGGCGCAGGAATTCTTCTGCGTCGAGCCCATCAGTCACGCGCCCAACGCCGTCAACAGTGGCTTGCGACGCGAGATCACGGGGCTGCGTGTGCTCGAGCCACGCGAAACGCTCACTGCGCAGATCACGCTGGCGGTGGAGCGAGGCTGATGTTTCTCGGCGTCGATCTCGGCACGTCCTCGGTCAAGGCGGTCCTCGTCGATGAGGCCGGACTGACGCGCGCCGAGACCGGCGCTCCCTTGCGCGTCTCGCGACCACAACTCCTGTGGAGCGAACAGGATCCCCTGGACTGGGTCGCCGCCGCCGAAAAAGCGGTCGCTGCTCTGCCGCTCGATCTTCGCGCGGCTGTGAAGGGTGTGGGCCTCTCCGGCCAGATGCACGGCGCTACGCTGCTTGGGGACGACGACGCCCCGCTGCGTCCCGCCATCCTCTGGAATGACGGCAGGGCGCATGCGGAGTGTGCGGAGCTCGAGCGCTCCGAGCCCAATCTGCGCGCGATCACTGGTAACAAGGCGATGCCGGGGTTCACAGCGCCGAAGCTGGCGTGGGTACGAAGGCATGAGCCGCGGGTGTTCGAGCGCGTGCGCAAGGTATTGCTGCCCAAGGACTACTTGCGGCTCGCGTGGACCGGCGACTACGCCACGGACGTGTCCGACGCTTCCGGCACCCTGTGGCTCGATGTCGCGCAACGCAGCTGGAGCGAGCGCGCGCTGGCCGCGACCTCGCTGAGCATCGATCACATGCCGGCGCTCTTTGAGGGTTCCGCCGCGACCGGCACGTTGTCCGCCTCCGCGGCGGCACGACTCGGATTGAAGCGCATCCCGGTCGCCGCGGGTGGCGGCGATCAAGCCGCGGGCGCGGTCGGGGCTGGCGTAATCGCCCCGGGAGATGCATCGCTCGCGCTCGGCACCTCGGGCGTCCTCTTCATCGTGACGGCGGGCTTTCGCCCCAATCCCGACGAAGCGGCGCACGCATTCTGTCACGCGCTCCCCAACCGCTGGCATCAGATGGCGGTGCTGCTCAACGCCGCAAGCGCGGTCGACTGGGCTGCCAGTGTCACGGGCTTCGCTTCGCCCGCCGCCGGCTACGCCGCATCCGAGGCAGCGGGCTCGTCCGGCGGCGTACAGTTCCTGCCCTATCTGACGGGCGAACGGACGCCGCACGATGATCCGCATGCCTGCGGCGTTTTTTTCGGGATGCGTCTCGATACGACCGCCGCGATGCTGGTGCATGCCGCGATGGAAGGCGTTGCATTCGCTTTCGCGGATGGGCGCGACGCGCTGGCACGGGCAGGGGGCCAATGCGAGCGCGCGACCGTCATCGGAGGCGGCGCGCGGTCGACCTACTGGGGCAAGATTCTCGCCGCGGCCCTCGATCTGCCCCTGACGTACTGTGCTGGCGCGGAGACGGGGCCTGCGCACGGCGCCGCGCGCCTGGCGCGACTCGCGGTCACGGGCGAGGAGCCAGCCTCAGTGTGCGGGCGCGGTGCGGCGATCACGGTGATCGAGCCCGACGCCGCGCTGCGGTCCCGCTATGTGGAAAGGCTCGCACGCTGGCGCGAGCTCTATCGAAGGACCAGAGTGTTGATGCCTCACGGAGCCGACACATGACCGACACCATTTTTGCCGCAGTCGACCCGATCCGTTTCGGCGGGCGAGAGAGCCGCAATCCGCTGAGCTACCGCTGGTACGAGGCGGATCGCAAGATCCGGGGCAAGAGCATGCGGGACCACTTGCGGTGGGCCGTGTGTTACTGGCACTCCTTCAACTGGCCCGGCGGGGACGTGTTCGGACCCGGCGCGCTGCCGCGACCCTGGCTCGCCGGAGCGCAGGATCACGCCGCAGCGCTCGCCAAGCTCGAGGCCGCGTTCGATTTCTTCACCCGGCTCGGCGCGCCGTTCTTTTGTTTCCACGATGTCGATGCGGCCGCCCAGGCGGATACCGTCCGGGCGCTGGCCGAGAACGTCAAGCGCATTGCCGAACCCATGGCACGCAAGATGGAACAATCGCGCGTCCAGTTGCTCTGGGGCACTGCCAACCTCTTCAGCCACCCGCGCTACGTGGCGGGCGCAGCCACCAATCCGGACCCGGAAGTCTTCAAGTGCGCCGCGGCCCAGGTGCGCACCATGCTCGAGATCACGCACCAGCTGGGCGGCGCCAACTACGTGCTGTGGGGCGGTCGCGAAGGCTACGACACGCTGCTCAACACCGATATGCGCCAGGAGCTCGAACAATTTGCGCGTTTCCTGGCGCTCGTGGTCGAGCACAAGCACAAGATCGGCTTCAAGGGCACGATCCTGATCGAGCCCAAGCCGCACGAGCCCATGAAGCACCAGTACGATCGCGACGCCGCGACCGTCGTAGCGCTGCTCGAACACTACGATCTGCTGGACGAGGTCAAGCTCAACATCGAGGCGAACCACGCGACGCTCGCCGGTTCTTCCTTCGAGCACGAGGTGGCGAATGCGATCGCGCTTGGTGCCTTCGGGTCAATCGATATCAATCGCGGCGATCCACAGAACGGTTGGGACACGGACCAGTTCCACAACGACCCGAAGGAAATGGCGCTGGTGCTGCGCCACATTCTGGCAGCGGGAGGATTCAGCACGGGCGGCTTCAATTTCGACGCGAAGCTGCGCCGGCAAAGTATTGACGTCGACGATCTCTTCATCGCCCACATTGGCGGCGTGGACGTGCTGGCGCGTGGCCTGGTGTATGCCGCGGCGATGATGGAGGACGGCACGCTCGAGCGAGCGTGCACCGAGCGTTACGCCGGTTGGCGGCAGGCGGAGGGCCAACGGATCCTGAAAGGCGAGCTGAGCCTGAGCACGCTGGCCGACGCCGCTGGAGATCCAAAGCCACGCTCCGGCAAGCAGGAGCTGCTCGAGAACTACGTCAATTCACTAGTCTGATACGCCGTCGCCATCCACCTCGACAGTGGTGAGGATTGCCAGCGTCGAGGCATCGAAGGCGCGCAGCGTGGCGTTCACGGGACCCGCCTGCGTCGGTCTGAACGTGACGGTTACGGTGCATTGAGAGTTTGCCTCGAGGCTGCTGCAGACGTTCCCGACACTGAACGGAGTGTTGTCACTGAGAAAGCCGACGACGAATCTGCTTGCCGGTCCGTTGCCAGAGTTGAAGAAGGTCACGTCGAGGGCCTTCGCAGAGCCAAACGGGACCCGGCCGAACGAGAGCGCCGGCGGACGGGCGGTGACATTGGGCTCGGGTGGGCGATTCCACACGAGGGGTACTCGTGTGGCCGGCAACGACTCGGGTTCGATGACCAGTTCGGCCGAGCGCGTTTGCGCCGTGCCCGTGAGTCCGGCCCTGTAGTGGACACCGATCGTGCAGCTGTCTTTGGCCTTGAGGCGCACTGACAGGCACGGCGGGGAATCGTGAAGGAACGCTTTGGTGTCATTGCTGATGAGGCGCACGGGGCCGATGACAAAGTCTGCGCCACCCGCGTTGGTGACCGTGACGACCTGATCGCTCTTTTGTGGCGGACTGAAATCGAGCTTGTCGGGATCGACATACATTGCCAGCGGCTGACCGCTACCTTCCAGCTTGAGTGTTCCGATCACGGCTCCCGAGTCGTCGCGGACCAGGACCGTACCGCTGTGAGCACCTGCGCTCCGGGGTCGAAAGTGGACGGTTTCGCGGCACTCGCTGTGCGGCCCGTAGAAGAACTTCTGGCAGAGTCCAGCCACTACGAAATTGTCGGCCGTCACTGCGTCGAGCTGGGCGTACGACGCGTTGAATGACGCGCCGCTGCTGTTCCTGAGCATGACGGGAAGTGCGGCGCTCGTGGTGCCTGTCGGCCGTGGAGCGAAGCTCGCTGGATTCGGTGTGAAGATGATTCCTGATGATTCAGTCACCAGGGCCCGGATGCGAAGCGAGCTCACGAACTTCCTGTCATCGGTGACGACCAGGTTGGTTTGGTGCTGACCTGCGGCTCGCGGATTGAATTCAATATCTACGCGGCAATCGCTGGCCGCTTGCAGCGTAGCCGCCGCGCACGTGTTGCCCACGAGGCTCATCGTCGTCTCGTTCCCGAGCCTGACGGCAACAGGGAAGGTTTCGTTGTCCTCGTTGATGATGCGTACCCGCGCGCGCTGGCGCTCCCCGCCCACCAAGGCATCGCGAAAGACCACTTGAGGCGGATCGAACGCAATGCTCCGCCTCGCAAGCGTATCAACGGGGGCACCCGCGCCACTCAGGTCGGAGCGCAGGTTCACCTCTTCGTTCGCGGCCGTAACCATCAGATGCGCCCGCCGTGGCTTCTCGACCGTAGGAGTGAAACGAATCGCCAGCTCGCATTCCCCCCCGGCATTGACGCTGTCGCAGGTTCGCTCGAGGACAAAGTCCCTGGCCGCGTCACCGTTGACCCGCACGTCGACCTGGACGTTTTTCTCTTTCGAACGATTTTCCAGCTCGAAGCGTGCGAGCTGGCTTGAAGTGCCCACCACCTGCGTACCGAAGTCGTGAGCCTTGGGATCCAGGCGCAAGTCGACAACGGGAGGCGCTTCCGTTCCCGTACCGCGCAGGTCGGAACGAATGAATAGTCGACCGTTGCCTTCTGAGACCACCAGCTGTGCCGAGCGTTGTGCCGCGAGCGTCGGCTTGAAACGGACCACGAGCTCGCATTTCTCGCCCGGCGCGACGCTGGCGCAGCTGCGCTCGAGAACGAAGTCGCTCGCCGCGTCGCCCTCGACGCGCGTCTCGACCTC
>DATIEU010000224.1:0-3052 GCA_035455565.1 Steroidobacteraceae bacterium
TCCTGGGGCCGATCGGGGATGCCAACATCGACGTGGACATGATCGTGCAGAACGTCAGCCACGACGGGCTGACCGACTTCTCGTTCACGGTGAACCGCAACGACTATCAGAAGACGCTGAAGCTCCTCGAGCCGGTGGTGAAGCACATCAAGGCGCGCGGCGTGGAGGGTGGCGAAAAGATCGCCAAGGTGTCGGTGGTCGGTGTCGGCATGCGCTCGCACGCCGGCATCGCCAGCTCCGCGTTCCGCACGCTGGCGGAGGAGGGCATCAACATCGAGATGATCTCGACCTCGGAGATCAAGATTTCGATCGTGATCAACGAAAAGTACATGGAGCTCGCCGTGCGCGCGCTGCACAAGGCGTTCGGGCTCGAGCAGCCGGCGTAACCATCCTGCGGGCTGGCAGCGGATCGCTGGTAAGATACTCGGGGTAAGTTCGAGATGTCTCCCCCGGAACCCACGCTTGCGAGGCTTTCCAATCCTGCTCTGCGTTATCTGCTGGCCACGCGCCCGGCATTCCTGAGCGTCACGCTCTTTGCCTGTCTGGTGGGTCTCGGCACCGCTTATCACGACGGCGTGGCGCTGGGGGCGGCGAAAGCGGTCGCGACTCTGGTATTCGCGCTGCTCGCGCATGCCGGCATCAACGTTCTCAACGATTATTACGACGAGCTGAACGGGACGGACCGCGCCAATACCGAGCGCGTGTTTCCGTTCACCGGGGGCAGCCGCTTCATCCAGAACGGCGTGCTGACCGCGCACGAGACGCTGGTGTATGGAGCAGCGCTCGTTGGAATCGTGATCGTCGCGGGCCTGTGGCTCACGAGTTTCTCCGCGCCGAGCCTCATCTGGATCGGCGCGGCGGGTCTGTTCATCGGCTGGGCCTACTCCGCCCCCCCGCTCGCGCTCAACAGCCGCGGGCTGGGCGAGCTGTGCGTGGCGCTCGGCTTCGGGCTGATCGTCGTCGGCACCGATTTCGTGCAGCGCCAAAGCTTCGCGCCGCTGCCGGCCATTGCGGCCGTGTCCTACGGGTTGCTCGTCACCAATATTCTCTACATCAACCAATTTCCCGATCGGCGCGCCGACGAAGCCGCCGGCAAGCGGCACTGGGTCGTGATCTTGGGCTCGCAACGCGCGCGTTGGGGCTATGTCGCGATCGGCACGGTCGCGTACGGCTTTCTGCTGTGGGCGGCGACAGCGGGCCTGCTCCCGCGATTTGCGCTGATCGCCCTTGCGAGCGGCGCGCTGACCGCGATCGCTGCGCGCGACCTCATCCGGCACGCGGAGGAACCGCAGCGGCTGGGTTCCGCCATCAAGCTCACCATAGGCGCGGCGACCCTGCACGGGCTGCTGCTTGCGTCGGCCTTCTTCGTGGCGGGGCGGAACTGACATGGGCAGGTCCCCGCCGGCGAAGGCCCGTGGCAAGGGGGCAACGCCATCGCTGAGGCGCCTCTTCGCGGCGATCGATGCGCGGGACGCCCCGCGCTTCGTTGCATTCCTCGCCGAGGACGCGACGTTCCGGCTCGGGAATCGGCCGGCTCTGCAAGGCAGGGCGGCGATCGGCGCGGCAGTGCAGGGGTTCTTCGCTTCGATCAAGGGTTGCCGCCACGAGGTGCTGGGCAGCTGGCAGCACCCGGACTGCGTCGTCTGTCACGGCCGGGTAACCTACACCCGCGCCGACGATAGGCAGGTCACCGTGCCGTTCGCCAACATCATGCTGATGCGCGGGGAGCTCGTCAGCGACTACCTGATATTCGCCGACCTGGCGCCACTGTTCGCGGAATAAAAGGCACTGCGACGGGTCGGCGCGCGCTTGCCCGAGCCGCCACCGGGCCAGTCCTCCACTACCCATTCGACGCAGCTCGGATAGCGGCCAGACAAGCTTACGCCCCTTCTCAATACTTGCCGTGTACCTTGAAGATGTAGTTCGTGAGCTCGCTCGTCTGCATTGCCATGCGGTTCACGATGACGTGCACGACCCGGAAAATGGCGCGCATGACGCGGTAGACGATGACCGGCTCGCGTTCGAGCAGCGACTCCAGCTTTTCGCGCTCGAGGCCCAGGACCTGCGTCGGGCCGGTTGCGCGCAGCGCTGCGTAGTGCGGTCGGCCGTCCATGAAGCCGAGCTCGCCGGCGAGGTCGCCCTTGCCCAGGAGGTGGAGCGTCACCCACTGCCCGTCCGCCTCCACCTGCCTTGCGACCGCGAGCGCGCCGCTCACGATCACGTAGAGATGATTGTCGCTCGCGCCCTGCCCGACGAGGACCTCCCCGTCGGCAAGCTTGCGCACGGACACCAGCTCCGCGAGGACGGCGCACTGGTCTCCGGTCAACTCCACCGCCAGCGCTGAATTTCGCACCAGCTCGAGCTTCAGCGCGGCTTCCTGGTTTGCTCCGCGGGTCGCAGTTTCAGGCATGAATCCCAACCTCTTTGCGCAGGTGCGCTTATCGAATTATTACCCTTCAACAAAATGTGGAATTGATCTACATCAATCGGCGTCATATGCCCGAGGCGTAGAAAGTATACTATCCGTGCACTGGGGGAAAAGCACCCATGACCACGATCAAGCAGCAGGATTTCATACAAAGCATCGCCGACGCGTTCCAGTTCATCTCGTACTACCATCCCGTCGACTTCATCCGTGCGATGGGACGAGCGTACGAGGGCGAGAAGTCACCCGCAGCCAAGAACGCCATCGCCCAGATCCTCATCAACAGCCGCATGTCGGCGGAGGGCCACCGGCCGGTGTGCCAGGACACGGGCATTGCCGTGGTGTTTCTCAAGATTGGCATGAACGTGCGTTGGGAGGCCACGATGAGCGTCCAGGAAATGGTGGACGAAGGGGTGCGCCGCGCCTACACCGACAAGGACAATCCGCTGCGCGCGTCCGTCCTCTCCGACCCCGACGGCGCCCGCAAGAACACGCGTGACAATGCGCCGGCGGTGGTCCACATGGAGGTCGTGCCGGGAGACCGCGTGGAGGTCAAGCTCGCGGCCAAGGGCGGCGGCTCCGAGAGCAAGTCGCGCTTTGCCGTCCTCAATCCGAGCGACGACGTGG
>DATIEU010000225.1:0-4236 GCA_035455565.1 Steroidobacteraceae bacterium
AACCAGCCAGAGCGAAGTGCACGAGTTCTATTTCACCGATTGGACGGATTCCTATGCAGAAGCGTTCGGCGACCGCTCGGCTCGCGGTGTCATCGCGGTCGCAGTGTTCCGCGAGAAAATCCCCGTGCAGAGCTGGCGCGCGCCCGATCCAATGCACCAGAACCGCTCGGCCGATGAACGCAGCGAGCCGTCGGCGGCTCCGACCGCGAAGGCCGGCGAGGGTGCTCGCAGCAGCGCCGCGGGCACCGGCTTCGGCGAGGAAGTCTATTCGCCCGTGCGCCTCGTCGACTTCGAATCCGAGCGCACGCCGACGCGCCGCTACCTGTTCAAGTACGAATGGCGCGAAACGCTCTGCGCGAAGCGTGTGATCGAGTGCCTGCAGGAGGAGCGGAATCGCTTCTGGGACGACGGGGAGCGCGTGAGCTTCGCGCCCTTCCCGCCGCGCCAGGGTCGCCGCTAGGCGAAAAGCCGCACGATATTGCTGCTGCCGGCCTGCTGTGCGACCAGGATGGCGAGGAATTCCTCGGCACTCATCGCATCGCCGAACAACCGTCCCTGGGCGTAATGGCAATTGTACCGGCGCAGGAACGCGAGCTGCTCTTCGGATTCCACGCCCTCGGCGACCACCTGCATCTCGAGACTGCGGCCCATGTCGATGATGGTGCGCACGATGGTCGCGTTGTCGTTGTCGATGGCCGCATCGCGCACGAAGGACTGGTCGATCTTGAGCGTGCCGATCGGGAACTGTTGCAGTGCGCTCAAGCTCGAGTAGCCGGTTCCGAAGTCGTCGATCGACAGGTGCAGGCCCATGGCGTAGAGCTCGTCGAGGAGCTTCACGGTGCGCTTGGTGTCCGCCATCAGCGTCGTCTCCGTGATCTCGAGCTCGAAGCAGGTGGGCGACACGCCGTGCTTCTTGAACACCGAGCGGAAGCGCGTGATGAAGCTCGCCTGCCGGAGCTGCTTGAGGGACAGGTTGATGGCCAGGCGGCCCGGGTCCGCGACCTGCTCGCGCCAGCGGCGATAGTCGCCGCACACCTTGTTCAGCACCCACTCGCCGATGTCGAGAATGAGGTTGGTTTCCTCGGCGAGCGGGATGAACTGCGAGGGCGGGATGTCGCCGTAGCCGGGCAGCCGCCAGCGCAGCAGGCCTTCCGCGCCGACGATGTGACCGTTGCGCAGGTCGATCTTCGGCTGGTACTGGATCACGAGTTCCTCGCGTTCCAGCGCGCGCCGCAGCTTGCTCTTCAGCATCAGCCGCTCGACCGCCGCGGCATTCATCTCGGGCGAATAGAAGGCGAACGAGTTGCCGCCGTTCTGCTTGGCGTAGTACATCGCCGCGTCGGCGTTGCGGATCAGGTCGATGACGTTCTCGGCGTTGTGCGGGCAGAACGCCACGCCGATGCTCGCGGTCAGGAACACTTCCTGCTGCTCGAGATAGAAAGCGTTGCAGATCTCGCTCAGCACGATGCGCGCCAGGTTGGAGATCGCGCCGCGATTGTCGGTCTCGGTGTCGCGCGGCAGGTGCTCGACGAACAGCGCGAATTCGTCGCCGGCGAGGCGCCCGAGCACCGTGTCCTTCGGTAGCGCGCGCGTCAACCGCTCGGTCAGGATCTCGAGCGTGCGATCACCGGCCGAGTGGCCGAAGGTGTCGTTGACCTCCTTGAAGTGATCCATGTCGAGGTACAGGAGCGCGACACCCGTGCCGGCGCGCGCCGCGCGTGCGATCGCTTGCTGCAGCAGGTGCTGGAACTGCATGCGGTTCGGGATCTTGGTAAGCGTGTCGTAGCGCGCGAGATAGCGGATGCGCCGCTCGGCGCGCTTGCGCTCGGTGATGTTGCGCGCGACGAAGATGTTGCCCTGGAACTGCGGGTCCTCGGTGCCGATCTGCGAGCCCGACAGCGACACCGGGATCGTCTGGCCGTTGCGCGTGAGCACCACGGTCTCGCGCGATTCCTGCACCTGCGCGGTCGGGTCGAGCGAGAAGTTGGGCCGCTCGTTCTCGGCAATGATGTGCAGCATCGACTTGCCGATGAGCTCCTCCTCGCTGTAGCCGAGGAGCTTGCGCGCTGCGTCGTTCGCGCCCTTGATCGTGCCGTCGGGGGAGCTGACCAGCACCGCGTCGCTCATGCTGTTGAGCACGATGTTGAGGTAGTTCTTGGTGATGGTGGTCTGGCGCAGCTTCACCCGCATGCGTTCGAGCGCTTCCTGAAGGTCGCCGAGTTCGTCGCGGCGCGCCACGCTGAAGGGCCGCGTGTAGTCGCCCTGGCCGATGCGGTCGGCGCTGCGGATGAGGGCGCTGATCGGGCGCTCGATGCGTCGTGCCAGCAGCCAGGCACCGATGAGTCCCAGCACGAGGAGCAGTCCGCAGCTGGCACCGATCAGGATCAGGAGATTGTTGAAGTGACGCCGCTGCGAGGCGGTAACGTCGGTCTCGAGCTGCGCCAGCGCCGAGTCGATGAGCGCCGGCGACATCGAGACGGTGAGGGCACCGAGCCGTTTTCCGCCCGGCTGATCGTCCGAGGCGGGAGCACGGATCTCGCGCGACACCACGATGGGCGAGCGCCGCGAGGTGGCGCGGTTGAAGAGCGTCGCCATCGGCGTGCCGATGGCATCCTGCAACTCCACCGCCGCGACGCCGTTGGTGTCGAGCAGCTCGTTCGCGACCAGGTTCGCGGCCTTCCAATCCACCTTCTGAAGGTGCGGCACGAGCTCGCGGACGGCGTTGTCCGCCAGCGCGACGCCGCGGTGTTCGACCTCCTGCTCGAGGCGCGCTTCGACGCTCTCGTATGCGAGTGCGTTGAGGCGGGCGGCATCGAAGCGGTATTGCCAGAACAGCACTCCCGCGAGCAACAGCGTGACGATCGCCCCGATGCCCAACGCGCTCAGGACGTACTTCGTCTTCAGGCTGTGTGCGGTTACCACAAATTCGACGGCCTGCGAGGCCCTTAGCGCCATTCCGGCGCGCCTCGCCCTCGTTTTCAGTTGATGCCGGCGCTGGGGCCTTCGAGACCCTTCTATGCCGGAGGTTCTGGGCTTGTTCTATCCCCTTTGTGCCCAGTTATTTATTGCAGGAATCATACTCTTAATCTGAGCTTTGTCGAAAAGCGGCCCTCTTGCGGTGCAGTACAGCCTTCACGACCTGGCCGACGGCACTACAATCGGCCCCTCAGCGAAGGAGCCGGCGATGAAAGTCGAGATTTATTCCGACACCGTATGCCCGTGGTGTTACATCGGCAAAAGGCGCTTCGAAAGCGCGACCCAAATGCGCCCCGACATCGTCTTCGACGTGCAGTGGCTGCCGTTCGAGCTGAATCCGGGCATGCCGCGGGCTGGCGTCGAGCGCGAACCCTACCTGGCACGCAAGTTCGGCGATCCCGAGCGCGTGCTCGCGATGCAGTCCCAGCTGCGGGAGCTCGGCTCGAGCCTCGGGATCGACTTTCACTTCGAGCGGGCGCGGCGTATGCCGAACACGCGCCTCGCGCACGAAGTGCTCCAGCACGCGCGCGCCGCGGGCGCGCAGGACGCGGTCGCCGAAGCGTTGTTCAAGAACTACTTCGAGGACGGCGGCGACATCGGCGATCCCGGACGGCTGCTCGCGATCGGCGGCGCAGCCGGGCTCGATGCGGCTGACCTCGAACGCGAGCTGAACTCGCACCGGCATACGAGCGCCGTCGAGGCGCTCGAACGTCAGGCGCACGAGTGGGGCATCAGCGGCGTGCCGACCTTCATCTTCGATCGCACTTATGCCGTCTCGGGCGCGCAGGAAACGAATGTCTTCCTGCAGGTGTTCGACCGCCTGCGGCACCTGGCGCGCGCCTCCTGAGGAGAGCCGTGGCGGATTCGGACCTGAGCGGCGGTTGTCACTGCGGTGCGCTCGCCGTGCAATTCAGCACGGCCCTGCCGATTGAGCAGATCGAGGTGCGCGCCTGCCAGTGCAGCTTCTGCCGCTCGCACGGTGCGCTGAGCGTCACCGATCCAAAGGGCCTGCTCACCTTCCGCATCAACGACGAACGCCGGCTGGTGCGCTACCAGTTCGGGCTCAGGCTTTCGGACTTCCTGTTGTGTTCGCGCTGCGGCACGTATGTCGGCGCTTATATGCAGCAGGACGGCGGTGACCTGGGCGTTCTCAACGTGTGCGCGCTGCGTGAGCGCGATCGCTTCGGTGCGCCCGTGCCGATGCGCTACGACAGCGAGAGCAGCGAGCAACGTCTGCAGCGGCGCCGGCAACGCTGGACC
>DATIEU010000226.1:0-2019 GCA_035455565.1 Steroidobacteraceae bacterium
CATCGTTGCGTCCCGTGAGCGCCGGGTATCCGCTGCGCGGACGCGTGCGCATCGCGGACCAACCTTTCGCGACGGCGCGCACGACGCAGGAAATTCCAGCGCCTGGCGAAGTGTGGGCCGATGCACGCCTGCTCTCGACGCTCGATGCACCGGTCGGTGCCATGCTCAACATTGGCGCCGCGACACTCAAGGTCACGCGCGTGCTCGATTACCGGCCGGACCAGGGCGCGACGTTCGTCGAGTTGGCGCCCAACATGCTCATGAACCTGGCGGATGTCCCTGCCACCCAGCTCGTGCAGCCGGGCAGCCGCGTGACTTATCTCGAGCTCTTTGCCGGCACACCGAGCCAGGTGGCGTCGTTCAAGGATTACCTGGAAAAGGCGCGCAAGCCCGGCGAGCGTCTGCTCGACATTGCTGAGGCGAGTCCGCAGATCCACCGCTCGATGGATCGCGCCGGTCGCTTCCTCAACCTCGCGGGACTGGTGAGCGTATTGCTTGCGGCAATCGCGGTCGCGATGGCGGCGCGCCGCTATGCGTATCGGCATCTCGACAACGTCGCGCTCATGAAATGCGTAGGTGCCTCGCAGGACTTTATTCTCGCGATCAGCATTCTCGAGCTCGTCATGCTCGCGTTTATTGGTGCGTTGATCGGAACCCTGCTTGGGTACCTGGCCCAGCAGGGGCTTGCCTGGCTGCTGCAGGACCTGATTCGCGGCGATTTGCCCCCGCCCGCGCCCGGTGCCGCCTATCTCGGCCTCATCACGGCGGTGGCTGTACTGACAGGATTCGCATTGCCGCCGCTTCTGCAACTGCGCGACGTGCCGCCGCTACGCGTGCTCCGGCGCAACATGGATCCACCGCCGCTCGCGTACACCATCACGTACGGACTCGCGATCGGCGCGATCCTGCTCATGCTCCTGTGGCTGATCCGGGATCTGGGTCTTGTGCTCGGCGTCGCGGCCGGGATGGGCGGCACGCTCGCTGCATTGCTGGGAGCCGGCTGGCTGCTGGTGCGCTCGTTGTCGCGGCTGCGCGGAGGGGTCGGCGTGGCCTGGCGTTATGGCCTGGCGAATATTGCGCGGCGCGGGCGCGAGAGCATCGTGCAGATCGTCGCCTTCGGGCTGGGCCTCATGGTGTTGTTGCTGCTCGCCGTGGTGCGCACCGACCTGCTTGAGGATTGGCGTGCGAGCCTTCCGGACAACATTCCCAATCATTTTCTCATCAACATCCGTCCCGACGAGCGCGTAGCCGTCCAGCAATTCTTTGTCGATCGCGGCGTAGCCGAGCCGAAACTCTTCCCGATGATTCGTGCCAGGCTCACGGCCATCAACGCGCACTCCACCAGTGAGCTGTCACTCGAATCCGGGCGCGCGCAGAATTTTGCGGAGCGCGAACAGAATCTCACCTGGGCGAGCGAGCTACAGCAGGACAACAAGATCGTCGCGGGGCGCTGGTGGACTGCGGCCGATGCAGGCAAGCCCTGGGTGTCGGTCGCGACGGACTTTCAGGAAGAGCTGGGATTGAAGCTCGGCGACCGGCTCACCTTCGACGTTGCCGGTGAAACGCTCGAAGTCGAGATCACCAACTTTCGCGAGGTGCAATGGGACACCTTCCAGCCGAATTTTTTCCTGGTCTTTCCGCCCGGCTTGCTCGATCAGGCGGTCGGCACGTACATGACGAGCGTCTATCTCACCGCCGAGCAGCGCCGCTCGCTCGTGGAGCTGGTGCGCCACTTCCCGAGCGTGTCGATCTTCGATATCGATGCACTGCTCAAGCAGGTGCGCGATGTCATGGACAAGGCCTCACTCGCGGTGCAGTACGTGTTTCTGTTCACTCTGCTGTCCGGGATCACGGTGCTGCTGGCGGCAATACAGGCGACGCGCGATGAGCGGCGCTACGAGAGCGCGATGTTGCGAACGCTCGGTGCGACGCGCCGAACGGTTCTTCAGGGAGTGGCGGCGGAATTCGTCGCGCTGGGTTTGCTCTCGGGCGTGCTCGGTGCGCTTGGCGCGACGGTCG
>DATIEU010000227.1:0-5845 GCA_035455565.1 Steroidobacteraceae bacterium
TGAGTCGCGCAACCAGCGCTGTGCCCGCTTCGGTGTTGGCGGCGCCGCCCGCCACGAGATCGGGCCGTTGCTCGAAAGCGTCGATCACGCCGCTGACGGCATACGGATCCGAGGCGCACAGGACAGTAAGGCGCACGTGCGGTGTGAGCATGCGGATCGCGGCCGCGCCGTTGTACGGCTCGAGCGGAGAAGCACCGGCCTCCGCCACGAGCACGTCGGCGCCGCTGTTGCCAACATGCTCGAGCAGAGTCGCGAGAGCGCGACGATACCGCGTCTCGTCACACACCGTTGACGGCAGACCGACATCGACAAAGTCAAGCACGGGATCCGCGCCGGAATCGAACATCGCCAGCACGTCGCGACAACGCGCTGCGCCGGTAATCTTGGCGCCCGCGACTCTGAGCCCTGCCGACCTCAGCTCGCGCACCATGATGCGGCAGGCAGTCGTCTTACCGGCCGACATCGATGTGCCGATCACGAGCACCACAGGCAACTCGAATGCCCGGCCAAGGGGCCGGAGCGCGTAGTCGCACATCGTCTGCCGGCGCCCGTCGATGACGACATGCCCGCGATAGCGGAGCGTGATCGCCTCAGGCACATAGGGGGACTTGGAGGTCATCCTGCCGAACAATCCGGCGGAGGTGAGCGCGTGCATACGCAGATCCGTGCCCATCGTCTCCCAGCTGCCGCAGGCCTCGAGGGTTGCAGCACGCCGCCCGAACGCACCGATCACCAGGTCGCCAGTGCTGACCTCGGCCATGCGCCCGCTCGTGAGCTCGATGAAGCGCAGCGGCCCGGTGACTTCGATGACTTCACCGACCACATAGTCGCCACTCGCCCACTCTTGCCGCGGCAGCATTTCGACCGTGAACGCCAAGCGTTCGAACGGTGCAATACGCGTGACTGACGAGAGAACGTGGCGCGCTGACATCTGGAATCACCCGACTTCCCCGGATCGATCGGCCTCTCTGCGTACGGGCGGCCTGCGCCTGCGCCTGCCCACCGACGGCTCGAGCAAGAGGAGCGCGAGCAGCGCAGTGCGCTCCGCAAGCCGGTCGACATAGATGAACTCATGGCTCGCATGCGCACCGCCGCCGACTGCGCCGAGTCCATCGAGTGTCGGCGCGTACAGGCTGGTCGTATTGCCATCCGAGGCGCCGCCCGCCGTGCCGTTCTTGAGCTCGATGCCGAGCAGCAGAGCGACCTCGCGGGCGGACTCCCACAAGGCGCGATTGCGCTTCGTGGGTTCGAGCGGAGGCCGCCCGAGGCCGCCTTCGACCTCGATGGCGGTACCGGGCGTTTCCACCGTCAGCGAGCGAATGCGACTCTCGATGAGCTCAGCGTCGCTTTGCGTGGGCACGCGCACATCCACGACCGCCGTGCTTTCTGGCGCGATCACGTTCGCTTGCAGCCCGCCATCCACCATGCCGACATTCACGGTGATACCGCGACTGGCATCGTTCATGGCGAACAGCTTCTGGATGATGTGCGACAGCTCGAGAATGGCGCTCGCCCCGGCACCAGGCTCGAGGCCGGCATGCGCGGCCTGACCGCGAATTCGCACGGTATATCTGCCCACTCCCTTGCGGGCTGTCTTGATGCGGCCTTCTGGACCGAGCGCAGGCTCGATGATGAGCGCACGATCCGCGCCGCGCGCGAGCCGCCTGATATGGCGCGTCGATTCGGGACTGCCGATTTCCTCATCGGAATTGATGAAGACGACCGGTCTGAGCCTGGGTTTCAACCTCAGAGCACTGAGAGCCTTCAGCGCGAAGAGGAGCTGCGCGAGGCCCGCCTTGGTGTCATACACGCCCGGCCCGTGAAGCTTGCCGTCCGTTGCGTTGAGGGGCATCGTCCGCAGCGTGTGCTCGGGCCACACGGTGTCGCAGTGTCCGATGAGGAGCTGATAGCGGCGCGAGCGCGGACGTAGCGCGGGCCGTGCGAGCAGGTGGCCAGCCGTGTTGCGGCCGCGCAGGCGTCGGACGTGATAGCCGAGCTCTTCGAGGGCACTGCGGAGGTGCTGCAGCACCTGGGCGTTGAGCGCGGGTTCGACTGACGGAGACTCTGCGCCGACGAGCTTGGTTGCGAACGCGACAAGCTCATCCCGGTGGGCCTCCACCCAGCGCGAGATCTGCTGTGCCCGCACCGGCGTCGCTCTTGCGTTCATCGCTTGAAGCCGGCTGGGAACGGGAAGGAGAAGGTTTCGCTGACACGCGCGGTGCGGCCCGGGTGCAGGTAAGCGAGCAACGGCGAGTTGTGGATCAGGTCATGATCATCGAGCGCTTCATCGCGCAGGTACTCCAGGTCGGCATACGCGGCCGCGATCTTGCCGATGATCAGGCTGTTGCCGCCAAGATTCTCGACGATGCGATCGAGCCGGCACTCGAGATGAAAGTAGGCGTCGCGCAGCAGTACCCCATCGACGACCTGTGCCTCGAGAAGGGGCAGTGCAGCCAGCTCCGCCTTGGTGCCGTCATAGCAACGGGGCGCGGCCGTGAGACTCGCGAGAATGAGCTGCGTCGGTTTCGGGTAGCTCACCGTGAATACCCGCGTGCGGATGACATTCTGATAGGTGCGATGACGGCGCGTGCAGACGAACCCGAAGTAGTCCTCCCAGCTCATGGGAAGGGCCAGGTGTTTCGGTGCGAGATCGGCGACGCGGCTGAGATCGCGCGTGCCGACGATGACCAGCGGGTGCAAGGTGAAGACGCGCTCCCACATGGCGGCACCCGGCGACAATGGAATGAGCGAGGGCGGCAGCGTCGTGGTCATGGGCTCATTCCTCGCCGGATCTGATGCGTGCACTCGAGGCCAACGATGCCATGATCCGGAGGCGCGCCTGATCCACAATCCGCAGGATTGGCAGCGGGCTACGCACTTGTGCCTATTCCCAGTTCCTGATCAGGCGTCCGGGCGCCGAGCCGCTGTCTCTGGGGTGACGCCGGGTTTTCCCGTATGGCGCTTGCCTGGCGGTCCGGACGAGCATGACGCGGAGGGTTCCGATGAAACGCACACCTCAGATCGTCGGCTACATGACGCCGTTCCCGTACTCGATCGACATCGATGCGCCGCTGTCCGAGGCACGCGCGTTCATGCAACATCACCGCATTCGACACCTGCCCGTAACGGCGCAGAGGGCGATCGTCGGTATCGTCACTGACCGCGACATCAAACTGATACTGGGTCCGGATTTTGCCTGCCCGTCCGAGAACGAGCTGAAAGTCCGCGATGTGTGCGTAGAGGACCCATATGTCGTGCCTGCTTCGACGCCGGTTGCGGTAGTAGCGGAGACAATGGCGAAACGACACATCGGGTCGGCGGTGATCACCAAGAAAGACGCCCTCGTGGGCATATTCACCTCCACCGATGCCTGCCGCGTTCTGGCGCAGCTGCTGCGGCCTCACGAGCCGCGCGGGTTTCCAGGCAAGACGAAGAAGAAGAAAGTGCGTCGCGCGGCTTGATCGTCAGCGTCCGCATATTGGGCGCGATCGGGAAGCATCGTTACCGCAAGCGCCAGTCTCAGCTCATGCGCGCCAGCACGCGTGGCTCGGCCGCGGCTGCTGCCATCACGCCGCCCATCATGGCGCCCGTGATGCCGGTGCTGCCAACATCCTGGCCCGTCAGGTACAGGCCCGGGATTGGCGTCTTGGCATTCAGGCTGTTCGAGAGAAACCGGCGTGGACTGGCCTCGAGCCCGTAGACTCCGCCTTGCTCCGCGGCCGTGAAGGCGACGCTCGAGAGCGGGGTCGAAAGCTCGGTCTTGACGATGAGCGGGGCGAGCGCCGGGAAGTGCCGCGTGAACTGCGCGAGCAGGTGCTCCGTGATCTTTGCCTTGAGATCCTGATAGTCGGGCGGTCTGCGGCCGATCTTCGAGGTCTCCCACGGGCTGAAGACCTCCCAGTCCGTGAAAGTGACAAGCTCGGCCGTGTGCCTGGCGGCGTCTGCCGCCTCGTCCGGCGGCTGCTTGAGCGTCGGAAACGTGACGTATAGTGCCGGCGGGGTCGGCTCGTTCGCCGGATCCCGCCACAAGCCATCCAGGATATCCAGCGTCTCGTAGTACCAGTGGTTCGAGCTGGTCGCGCCGCGTGTGCGGATGTCACCCTCGAACCCGAGATACATGCCGATGTGGCAGGCCGAGGGCCGGAAGGAGGCGATCTCGCGCGCCCACTCGGATTCGCGCAGATTCGCGGGCAACAGTTGCAGCACCGTGTTGCGCGCGCCGACGTCCGAGAACACCAACGGACAGCGCAGCTCCGTGCCGTTCTTGAGGCGCACGCCCACCGCCGCATCGTGCTCGATCAGGATTTCGACCACGGGTGAGCGCGGACGCATTT
This sequence comes from Steroidobacteraceae bacterium, assembly GCA_035455565.1. GTDB lineage: Bacteria > Pseudomonadota > Gammaproteobacteria > Steroidobacterales > Steroidobacteraceae > DATBVX01. The sequence goes on from DATIEU010000227.1 coordinate 4,335, forward strand.
CTCCGCCGCCCTTCTCGATCACCGGCACCAGATTGGCCGCGAACGCATCGGCCCCGCCGAGCGGGAAGTACGCGCCTTTCATGTAGTGACGCATCACCGTCGCGTGCATGCCAAAGCTCGATTCGCGCGGGTCGGGACCATAGTCGCCGCGCTGCGCGGCGAGCACGGCGCGCAATCGTTTGTCGCTGATGAGCTCGTTCAGCACCATCTCGGTCGTGCGGCCCCACCAGCGGGCGATGTCCAGGCCATGCCAGACCCGGAACAATCGCCCCATGAGGGGTGGCAGCGCGCGCTGTGCATAGATCGTGCGCCCCGCCCGTTCCGCGTCCTCGACTGCAGCGAAGAACGCGTCGATCTCGGCACTCGAAGCGGGGAACCGTTCCTTGAGCTCAGCCACGAGCGCGGCCTGGGGCCGCGCGAACTGAAATTCGAAGCCGTGTGGCAGATGCACCGTGTCGTACACGGGCCCCGTTGCGGCAAAGCGGATGGCGCCGCCCGACAGCCAATCGAGCATCTGCCGTGCGGTTCCGCCTTCGCCCATGTCACCGAGGTAGTGAAGCCCCACGGCCCAGGTGAAGCCGTCGCGGCTGAAAGTCTGGGTCAGACCGCCCGCTGCGAAATGCCGCTCGAGCACCAACACGCGGTAACCCATTCGCGTGAGGGCGCACGCGCAGGCAAGGCCCCCGATGCCGGAGCCGATCACGATCGCATCGAAGCCAGTGCCGGGCGCCGCCTCCATCGGCCGCTATCGTCCGTTTCTCACCGCATGCAGGGTATAAGGGAATGTACCGAGTTCGAATCATGACACAGTCAACTTGAGCACCTGGTAGAGCCCGCCGAACATCGTTGCCTTGTCCATGCGGACGAACCTGTGCGTCTCAGAAAGCCATTCGGTCAAGTCGTGCCGCCACAAATCGAGCGCGAACGGTTCGAGCACACTGAGGATTGCCGCCATCGGCAGGTAGAAGGGATTCAATGGATGTGGGCGGTGATAGTCGACGATCACGACTCGTCCGCCCGGTCTTACGACCCGCAGTGCCTCCGCGATCGTCGCGCGGCGCACGTCCTCGGGCTGTTCGTGCAGCAGAAAAAAGAGCAGCGCGCGGTCGTACGTTGCAGACTCGAATTCGAGAGCGGCGCTGTTGGCCTGAAAGTGCCGCACCTGGCAGTCAGGCGGCAGCTTGCGGGCCAGGTTCTCGAGCTGAATCGGCAGTACATCGACGACATCGAGGCTCGCATCGGTCCCCAGGCGCGCGAGCAAGCGCGGCGTCAGGTCGCCGTAGACGCAAGCGATCTGCAACGTGCGCCCATCCAGCCTCTCACCGAGAGCAGCGAGCGCGCCATCCCGGAGGCGCCCGAAATTTCCCCATAGAATGAGATTCACGAGCCACTGGCGCTCGAACAGACACACCGACCGCGGATGAACGTAGGCCCACCAGTAAAACCTGGTGAGGTAGTCGGGCACACCATTACTCTCGATGCTCATGAGTCCGGCCGCAAACCTGCTTATG
>DATIEU010000228.1:0-2293 GCA_035455565.1 Steroidobacteraceae bacterium
CACGGCAGGATTTTCGGATTGGGCGGCGAGCATGAGCGGTGTGATGCCGAACTGATCGGGAGCACTCACGTTCGCGCCGCGTTGAACGAGCAACGCGGTGGCCTCGGCCTGCCCGGCAAGCGCGGCACGAGCCAAGGCACCGCGTCCGAACTCGTCGCGCAGGTTCACGGAGCGCGGCTCGGCGAGTGCCTGCAATGAACCCATGTTGCCCTGCTCGGCGGCGAGCCAGAGCGCGTCCCGCCGCGATTGCGCGTCAGCGAGATCCACGTCGGGTAGAAACTCCAGTGGCAATGCCTTGCGACCCAGAGCCTGTTGTGCCGCTGGCGAGCCGAGCTCGCGTGCGCGGGCCAGCCAACGCTCAGCTGCCGCCCGGTCGGTTGCAGTGAGCAACGCGGCGAGACTGTAGGCCGCTGCTGCATGGCCCTGCCCAGCGGCCTTCTCCAGCCAGGCGCGCGCCTGCGCAAGATCGGTGCTGCGCGCAAGACCGGTGAGATGGAAGCACGCTAGAGAGTATTGGGCCTCCGCGTTACCGGCCGCGGCGAGTCGCTCGAGCTCCGCTTGGGCGCGCTCGAATTCCTTGACGCGCATTGCCGCCTTGGCGGGCTCGAGTGGATCAGGCCGCGGGGACGCCGATTCACCTGGCGGCGCCGCCAACAGGACCAGGCTCCAGAGAACGATGAGTGGCGCCCGCCAGGGCGCACGGTTAAGCAGTGCCATACTTGGTGGCCACATCGATGCCGATGCGACGCAGGAAGTCAGTCGGCAGCACGCCGCCGGCACTCACGATCACGGAATCGTTGCGCACTTCCTCCAGCATGCCTTCGTGCTCGATCACTACGGACTCGGGGGCGATCAGCCGCACTTCGGAATTGAGGATGACGCGCAGCCGCCCGTGACGCTCGGCCGACCCGATGCGGTCGCGATTGCGCTGCTTGGCGCGCGTGAACGACTCTCCGCGATAGGAGAGCGTCACCTGGGCGCTGCCCAGCTCTGCGACGCTGGCGGCGGCTTCGAGCGCACTGTCGCCACCACCCACGACAAGCAATTGCTGGCCTGCGTACTGCTCCGGGTCGATCAATCGGTAGACGACCTTGGGCAATTCCTCGCCCTCCACGCCGAGCTTCCGTGGCGTGCCACGTCGGCCAGTGGACAACAGCACGCTATGCGTGCGGTATTGACCCTTGGTGGTGTGGACGAGGAAGCCATCTGCCACTCGCTCGATGTTCTCTACGCGCTCGCGATAGCGCACCTTGAGTCCGGTCTTGTTTTCCACCTGCCGCCAGAAATCGAGCAGCTCTTCCTTGCTGGTCTGGCGAAAGTTGATTCTGCCAACGAGCGGCAGGTTGGCGGGTGCGGTCATGACCAGCTTGCGACGCGGGTACTGGAACACGCAGCCGCCGAGCGAATCCTGTTCGAGCGTGAGAAAGCGCATCCTCTTCGACATCGCCGTTAGCGATGCGGAGAAACCCGCAGGACCAGCGCCGACGATCACGACGTCATATGCCGCCCCATTACGGTGCCGTCGTTCGGCGATGGCTTCCACCGCCTGGCGCCCTTGCTCGAGCGCGTTGCGGATCAGGCCCATCCCGCCAAGCTCACCGGCGATGAAAATGCCCGGCACCGTCGTCTCGAAGCGGGGACTGAGCAGCGGAATGTCGACACCGCGACGCTCGGATCCAAAGACAAGTGTGATGGCATTTACGGGGCAGATCGCCCGACACGCACCGTGACCGATGCAATCTGTCGGGCTCACCAGTTGCGCGCGGCCGCCGATGATTCCGAGCACCTGGTGGTCGGGTTGCTCCGGACATGCCTTGACGCATGAGCCGCACCCGATACAAAGCCCGGGATCGATTACAGGATGCAGTGATGGCGGTTCGAGCATGCCCGCAGCGCGTGCCGTGGCCTGCACCCGGGCGCTGCGTCGCTCGAGTCGCCGCCGCCGGCGGGCGAGCCAGGCGAGCATCAGCAGCAGCGGCAGCGCGTAGACGAGATAGCTTAGGTATTCCATCGCTCGGACGAGATCGGCGCCAGCCTGCCCTCAGGATTCCATCGCAACCGCGTGGTCGCCAGTGAAAATAAGGCGCGATCTTGGCACGCTGCGCGCGCGACGACGACGACGATTAGCAGCATTTGATCTTCGCGGTCGAGCAACATGGGGTATTCCCCCCATTGTCAACAAACCACGTCATATACAACCTATCACGGCGCCACGAACACGCCGATGAGTGCTTGTTTTTCCCGGAAAATTGTCGGTGATTCGCGACGCGGGTTGTCTGTGATTCGCGACTCT
>DATIEU010000229.1:0-2808 GCA_035455565.1 Steroidobacteraceae bacterium
ATTCGGCCACGGTGTCCCAGCCGTCGCCGTCGCGTTGCCTGAGCACCGCCATGGCTACGTCCCGGCCCAGCGCAATTCCCGGGTCCAGGTCGCGGCGGTCGGCGCCGATACTCGCGAGCCATAGCTGCAGCTCCGCGTCGAAGTCGGCACGTTTGCCCGGATATTGGCTCACCGCCACTTCGTAGGCGGCCTGGGCTGCCGCCGCGACCGGATTGGCGCGCGGTGTGTCGGTTGCATAGACGTAGGGCTGGTAACGGCGATGCACCGCGTTGAGCGCATCATGCATCGCCGCATGCATCATCGCGGCAGTGCGCACACCTTTGAGCGTCAGCAAGTGATCTTCGGCGTCGGCGATCGCAATCACGCGCTCGTTCCAGGCGACGGCCATATCGGCGCGAGTGCGCTCGATGACCGGGTCGTTCGCGGAGTCGCCGCAACCTGCGAGAGTGATCAGGGTTGCCGCCAGCGCGCAACCAGAAGCGCGGCATGACTGCTTCGACATGGGTGCCTCCTTGGCACGAGTCGAGCCGGCATCGTGCTCCCGGCCCTTGCCCCTCATGCGGTATCCGACCCTAGCAATGGCGCTGGTGTGCGACTACTACAAAGTCTGTAGTGGCCAGCGGGTGACGGCGGGTCCACAATCCGCCCATGCGACGCGGCTACGGCCAATACTGTCCCCTGGCGCTCGCGGTCGAGTTCCTCTGTGAACGCTGGACGCTCCTGATCGTGAGCCGTTTGCTCGACGGCTGCACGCAGTTCAACGCCATTCATCGCGGAGTGCCGCGCATTTCACCCTCGCTCCTGGCGCGGCGGCTGCAGGAACTCGAACGCGGCGGTGTCGTGGTGCGCGCCACCGCGAGTCGCGGCAAGGCTAGCGAATACCGCCTCACACAGGCGGGACGCGAGCTCGAGCCGATCGTGGAGCAGCTCGCGGTCTGGGGGCAGCAGTGGGGTCGCGACATGCGCAACGATGATCTCGACCCGGCCTTCCTCGTGTGGAGCATGCACCTGCAGCTCGACGCGACGCGCATGCCGCCGGGGCGCACGGTGCTCGAGTTCGAATTCGCCCGCGTGCCGAGTAACCCGCGCCGCTTCTGGCTCGTTACCGAGAACGGCGTGATCGACATGTGCTTCACGGATCCGGGCTATGACGTAGACCTGAAGGTCACATCTGACATCCGGGTGTTCATCGAGGCCTGGCGGGGGATTCGCGACCTGCGCACGGAGATCCGTGCCGGTCGCATCCGGGTCGTAGGCCACTCACAATTGCGCCGGCAACTGCCTGAGTGGCTCAAGCTCAGCAGCCTCGCGAGCTACCCGCGTCGGCGCCTCGGAGCGGAACGGCGTCGCTTCGAGAGCCGGGAAAGCCCCGCCACTACGCGGCCTTGCTGAGCGTTGCCGCCAGGACCTCGACGAAGTCCCACACGTCTTCGAAGTTGTTGTAGAGCGGCACCGGGGCAACGCGGATCACGTCGGGCTCGCGCCAGTCGCATACTACGTCGCGGCGAACGAGCTCCTCGAAGATGGCCTTGCCGCGCGCGGCGCCGGCGCGCAGACACAAGGAAAGCTGGCAACCGCGCTGTGCCGGATCGCGCGGCGTGATGATGTCGATTTCATCGCCCAGCCGCGCATCGAGCAGCGACTCGAGGTAAGCCGTGAGAGCGAGCGATTTCTCGCGCAGCCTCGACATGCCGGCTTCGCGGAACAGGGCGAGCGAAGCGATCAGCGGCGCCATCGAAAAGATCGGCGGGTTGCTTACCTGCCATCCTTCGGCGCCGGGCAGCACTTTGAAGTCGGGACCCATGAGGAAGCGTGTCGCCTTGTCGTGTCCCCACCAGCCGGCGAAACGGGGCAGGTCGGGCGATTGCCCATGACGCTCGTGCACGAAGCAGCCACCGATCGCTCCGGGCCCGGCGTTCAAATACTTGTAACTGCACCAGCAGGCGAAATCGGGCCCCCAGTCGTGCAGCGCGAGCGGCAGGTTGCCGATGTAATGCGCGACGTCGAAACCGACACGGCAACCCTGCGCCTGCGCCAGGCGCGTGATCCGCGCGAGATCGAACGCCTGGCCGGTGCGGTACTGCACACCCGGCAGCAGCACCAGCGCGATGCGCTGTCCGTCGCGAGCCAGTCTCGCCTCGATGTCTTCGGCGCGCAGGCACGACTCGCCAGCGCGCGGCACCAACTCGATCAGCGCGTCGCGCGCACCCAGCCCGTGATAGGCCAGCTGTGAGCCGACCGCGTAGCGATCCGATGGGAAAGCGCCCGCCTCGATCAGGATGCAGGGGCGTTCGCGCGTCGGGCGATAGAAGCTCACCATCATCAGGTGCAGGTTGACGGTGAGCGTGTTCATGTTGACGACTTCGTGCGGTCGCGCGCCGGCGAGCAGCGCCGTGTCGTTCGTGAGCTGCTCGTGGTACGGGAGCCAAGGACGACGGCTGTGCTCGTGTCCGCCGACGCCATGCCGCGCCCAATCCTCGAGCTCCTCGTCGATGAGCGTGTCCACGCCGCGCGGCTGCAGGCCAAGCGAATTGCCGGCGAGATAGATGGCGATCGGCCGCGAACGCCCCGGGGGCAGGTGAAAGCGCGTGCGGAACCCCGCGAGCGGATCGGATCGATCGCGCGCCCGTGCCGCGTCGCGGCTCTGGTCGCTGCTCACTGGAAACGCTCGCGGTCGAGGCCCAGCCACTCGAGGGCGGTGCCGTGCATGAGCCGCTCGACCGTCGCGCGCTCGAGGCCCATCGATTCGATCATCTCGCCCGGTCGAGCCTCGCCCAGTGGGAAGGGATAGTCGCTTCCGAGCGCGAT
>DATIEU010000230.1:0-12588 GCA_035455565.1 Steroidobacteraceae bacterium
GGTGAGCTCGCACCGGGCCGCTACGCAGACCTCATCGCCGTCAAGGGTGATCCGCTCGAGGACATCACACGCTTGCAGAACGTCGCCGTGGTCATCAAGGACGGCCTGGTATTCAAGCTGCCGTGACCGCCCTGCCCGGCGCGGGTCGCTAGGCGCACAGCCTCTTCGGACCACTCACGTAAGCGTTGCCGCGCTCGTAGAAGCGCAGCACACGATCGGCGGCGCGTGTCAGGCCGATTCGTACGCTTCGGCCCAGACGACCGTTCGCAGCCGTGCTGGTCGCGAGCCGCAACGGCCCCGGCGCGCACAGATCGAGGCCGTTCTGGCGGAGGTCGATGCCCAATGCCTCTGCCAGCCGTCCGGGCCCCCGGGTGAGATCGAGCAGCCGGTCAGTTGCGCGACGGCGGCGCATGAGGTCGATGCCTTCGACTGGCTCGAGGGCTCGCAGCAGCACCCCGCCGCCGACGCCCCGGACCTCGCTCGAGACATTCAGCATATAAGAGGAGCCATACACGAAGTAAACATAAGCATGGCCACGGTCGAGAAACATCGCGCCGTTCCGCGGAGTCTCTCCCCGATAGGAATGGGCCGCGGGATCGCCGATCGGGTAAGCCTCGGTTTCGACGATGCGTCCACTCACCCTGCCGTCCGGCAGATCGTGGATCACGAACTTGCCTACCAGGAAGCGCGCCAGCGCGACGGTATCGAGGGGCAATTCGGCGCGACGCAGGAATTTCAGACGCGGGACACTCACGGAAGCGATCTTGCTGGGAATTTGACCGATTGTGTAGCACGTCGCGGAGGCACCTTGTGTCGCGACGGCTGTCGGATGGAGTGGACTCCTGCACGCGCAGGGGTGACGATAGCTCGGAGCCCGACCGTTCGGAGGTCACATGCGCATTCAAGTTCGTCGCCGTCCGCTCACCAGCCGCTGGCTGTTCGTGTGTTCCGCGCTCGTGATCCTCGGCGCTTGTCAGCAGGGCAAGCAGCCGCCCACAGCCGCGCAGGGACCGAACGAGCTCGCCTGGGCACGCGGTGCGCTCGATCGCAATCCGAACCTGGAGGTCGTCGCGACCGATACGCAGGCCGGCGTGTTCACGGTGCGCGACCGCACCACGGGTGCGGTTCACGCGGTGAAAGTGAACGAGCTCGCGGCGGTGCCGCTTTCGCAATTGGCTGCCTCGGCGCCCGAACCCGCCAAGGGGCCCGACGCGGCGAGCACGAATACTGCGCCATCGAGCAACGCTGCCAACGACAACGCGACACCGCAAGCCGCTGAGGCAGCGCCGGCCGGTACACCGCAAACCGCTTCAACGGGGCCGCATCCGTATACGATCGAGCGCTCGGAGGGCCAGCTCAAAGTGAGTGGCCCGGGCATCAGCATCGTCTCTTCCGGTACGCCCGGAGCTGCGCAGGCCGCAGCGACGCAGCGCAAGGCGGATCCGATCATTTGCGAAGGGCAGCGCCGCATCCAGCTCGATGGCCGCGATATCCAGGTGGACGGCGATGCGGTCACCGCGCGCGCCGGCTGCGAGCTCTACATCACCAACAGCCGCATCGTTGCCTCGGGTACCGGCGTCGTAGTGCAGGACGCCGTGGTGCACATCGCGAACAGCTACATCGAAGGCGCGTCCGGATCGATTGCTGCGGAAGGCGGCTCGCGCATGTTCCTGCGCGGTTCGACCTTTAACGGGCTGCAGCGCCGCGACTCGCTCGCCTCGGTGCAGGACCAGGGCGGCAATCAGTGGCGTTGAGGCGCGGCCCGTCATACGACGGCCGATGAATTGCGAAAAGCGCTTGATTTGACGCCCTGAAGCGCGCCGGCTGGAGGTTTTTTGCAGCCGCGGGCACCTCCGCGGATATTTTCGCGGCGGCATTCGTCTAATAATAAGAACCCGATATGTCCTTCATGAATGCGCCAACGTTGCGCGCCGCTGGCTGGTATTGCCTCGCCAACGCGCTGGTCTTCAAGCTCACGGCGTTGCAGTACGGCGAGCTGATACCACCCGCGCGCACCGCCGACATCGCGCTATACCGGCTGCTGGTCGATCTCTCTCACTGGTTGTTCCTCGCCTTGCTCCTGATCGGCGCGCCGGTGCTGGGGCTGATCGCATTGCGATGTCGGGCAACGACCGTCAAGGCTTGGGCCGCACTGCTGGCAAGCGTTGCCACTTTCCTGCTGGTGGTCGACAGCATGGTCTTTACCCAGTACCGCATGCACATCGGCAGCTATATCTGGGTGCTGCTCTTCGGCGGCTCGGCATTCGAGACGTTCTACTCGGTCTCGATTACTGCCTGGCTCACCGCGGCGCTGGTTGCGCTATTCGTGATCGCGGGCCAATGGCTGCTTGCCGGATTGTGCTGGCGAGTGGGCCAGCAGCGCGCGCCGTATCGCGTCGGTGTCTGGACCGCGAGCGTCTGGGCGTTGACGCTGCTCGCGACACAGGCGTGGCACGTCTGGGCCGATGCGACTTACGACGTGCGTATTACTGCGCAAACCGACTTCTATCCGTTCTTTCAACCGCGCACCGCCAAGCGCCTGCTGCGCAGCCTCGACCTGGTGGATTCGGTTGAGTCACGCCCAGTCAGCTGGCGCAAGCTCCATGCCGAGGAGCGTCCGCTGCTCTATCCGCTCCAGGAGTTGCGCTGCACGCCGCAGGAAACGCCCAATATCCTGCTCGTCGTGATCGATGCCTGGCGTGCGGACCAGCTCAACCCGGTCACGACGCCGTCACTGAACGCGTTCGCCCGCGATGCCACGGTTTTCTCGCGCCACATCAGTGCGAGCAACACCACGCGCTTCGGGATGTTCGCCATCTTCTACGGGCTGACCGGCAATCACTGGTTCCCGATCCTGCGCTCGCACACGCCACCCGTGCTGATGCAGGAAATCGTGGCCCAGGGTCGCGACCTCGCCATCCTGGCGAGCGCTCCGCTGGTGCAACCGGAATTCGACCGCACCATCTTCAGCGGTATCGAGAATCTGCGTGTTCGCACTCCTGGCGACCATCCCTACCAGCGCGATCGGCGCATCACGGCGGACATGGTCGCCTTCCTGCGGCAGCGCACGCCGGCGAGCAAGCCGTTCTTCGGCTTTCTCTGGTACAACTCGGCGCACTCCTACGATTTCCCACGCGACGAGGTGGAACCGTTCAAGCCGAGCTCGCGCGCGATCAATTATGTGACGCTCAGCGCCCGGACCGACCCGACGCCGTACTTCAACCGTTATCGCAACGCGCTGCACTTCATCGATAGCGAAGTCGGCCAGGTGCTGGCGGCGCTCGAATCCACGGGCCAGCTCGACGACACGCTGATCCTGATCACGGGCGATCACGGTCAGGAGTTCAACGACACGGGCAGGAATTACTGGGGACACAACAGCAACTTCAGTCCCTACCAGGTCCACGTGCCGCTGATTGCCCACTGGAAAAAGTGGCCGGCGCAGACCCTGCACCACATGACTTCGCATTACGATTTGCCGGCGACGTTGCTCACCGAAGCGCTCGGCTGCAGCACGGCTCCGCAGGCGTACGGTCATGGCGTGCCCCTGATGCAGGTCACGGAGCGGCCGACGTTCGTGCCGGTGTTCGATTACGACCAGATGGGCGTGTACCAGGAGGACCGCATCACGCTCGTCTCGCGTTTTGGCGGCCTGGACGTTTACAGCCACGACTATGAGCCGCTCGACGTGCCGGCAGATCCCCGTGTCATGTCGCAGGTTACCCGCCAGCTGGTTCGATTCTCGCGCCGGCCCGAGCTGCAGGTCGTCCACGCGGACCACGCACGCTGAACGTCGCAGCAAGAAACTCCAAGTCCTTCCGGTGGATCGGCCCTAGAATTCCCGGACGATTCGATCCACGGGAGGCAAACCAGGATGCGTGCTCACTCGATCGGCGCCCGGATGGCAACCGCGGCCCTCATGGCAGGCGCCGCGATCGCGCAGGCTTCGCCGGAGGATGACCGGCAGTTGGTCGCGGCGCTCGATACTCAGTACCAGGAAGCGGTCAAGCGCAACGACGCCGAGACGATGGGCCGAATCCTCGCCGACGATTTCGTCCTGGTGCTCGGCACGGGCAAGAGCTACACACGCGAGGATCTCCTCGAGAGCGCGCGCAGCCGCAAGATCGTCTACGAGCAGCAGGACGAGGATCCGGGCACGCAGGTCGTGCGCGTGTGGAACGACACGGCGGTGGTGACCGCGCGGCTCTGGCTCAAGGGTGTGAACGAAGGCGAGGCCTTCGATCGCCGGCTCTGGTTCAGCGACACCTACGTACGAACGCCCGCAGGGTGGCGCTACGTCTTCGGCCAGGCCTCGCTCAGCCTGCCGCAGGAAGCTCCGCCTCAGAAGCCGTAACGCCGGGGATGATGAGACTCATGCAGGTCAACCCGCCTTCCGCCTTCTGCAGCTCGGACACTTCGACCAGCGCCGTGCGAATTCCGGCATGGCGCAATCGATCGGCGGTGAGCGGGTATTCCGCGCTGACCAGCGTGGTGCCTGAAAGCGTGAGGGTATTGGCGGCGTGCGGCTCGCGCTCGTCGACCGCGATGATGTTCAGGCCTGCGAACTGCCCACAGTCAATCCATCGGGGATTGGCAAGCACGGTGGCGGGCGGTATGAAACTGCACGCGGATTTCAGGTGCAGGCAACCCGCAGTTTGCACGGCTCGAGCTTCGTAGCCGAACTCGGACACGGCGCCCGCCAGTGCTGTCACCCCTTCGACGTCGCTGCGCCCCGCGCAGCCGACCAGGATCGAGCGGCCGATGCGCAATACATCACCGCCGTCGAGATGGCCGGGCGGTTCGATCCAGCGCAACGGCCGGTGCGCGCGCAGCGCGTCGGCGACCGAGGGCGCTTCGCCGCGCCGCGAAGCCGCCCCGGAATGTGCAATTACTGCGACTTCTGGCAGCACGACGGCCATGTCTTCGACGAACACCGCGTCCGGATGCGCTGGTAGTGCGGGCAGCCATTCGATTGCGGCGCCGAGCTCACTGAGCAGGTCGACGTAGCCCCGGTGTTGTGCGCGCGCGAGCGCCGTATCGATCGGCGTGCGCGTGAGATGAGTCAGCTCGCAGCGTTGCAGGTCAGCCGTCGGCGCGCGTACCAGGGCGGTGACCTGTGACGGAAACATCGGCCTTCACCCGCGATCGAATGGTGGGATTCGCTGCTCGAGCGCCGACAGGCGCGCAAGCTGCTCGAAGCGCTTGAGACGCGTCTCCTCCTTCTTCGCGCTGACGATCCACCATGTCGCGGCTCGCTGGTAGGAGCGCGTTTGCGCGCTGAAATAGGTCCAGGCCTGGCGCTGCGCACGTAGCATCCGTGCGTAGGGCTCGGGGAGCTTCTCGGGCCGCTGCTCGTAAGAATAGATACCCGACTTGTTGGGGCGCCGCGCCGCGAATGCCCTGATGCCCGTGGGCCGCATCGCACCCGCGGCCTTGAGTACCTTGACGCGCGCGATGTTCACGGCACTCCAGATGCTCGTCGCGCGCCGCGGCGTGAAGCGGATCGTGTAGCTCGTGTCGTTCACGCGCTTGCGGATACCGTCGATCCAGCCAAAGCACAGCGCTTCGTCCACCGACTCGGGCCACGTCATGCTCGGCCGGCCCGATGCCTTGCGGTGATAGCCCACCCAGAGCTCGGTGGCGCTCGCATGATGCTTGTCGAGCCAGCTGCGAAAGTCGGCTGCCGAACGAAAAAACCTCGGTTTCACCGTGGATGCACGTACTCTTTTCCGAGCTGCCCCGTGAGCGCGCGGATCTCGTCATCCCGGCCCGTCAACTGCCAACGGATAAGGGACACGGGAATCACGCCCGTGGCATTCACGTCGTCAAAGAAGCGACGCACCGTGAAGCCCTCGCGCAACCGGTGCGAATAATCCTTCATCAGCTCATCGAGCAGGAATTTGCCGGTGACGTAGCAGGTCCCGTAGCCGGGCTGTCGCAGGTAGAGCTGCTGCTCGAATCCGAGCAGATCGAGGTCCGGGCGCATCCAGCCCCGGGGCGTCCATTCGACCTGGAAATCCTTGGCCTCTTTCATGTTGAAGAGATTGGCGTGTGCATACAAGGATCCGAGTCCGCGCGCCGCGCGCTGCGCGAGCATGATCCAGACGATCTCACGCGCGCGCGGGTTGTCATCGTAATAGCCCGCGTGCAGCACCATCTCCTCCATCGCGGTCGCCATGCCCTCCGCGCGGCTATCCCAGATATTGAAGAGCAAGGGGCCTCGCCGGATCGGGCTCGCGTGCGGCTCCTCGCGCATCTGCGCGAGATCCCACCAATGATAGAAGTGCGTAAAGAGAGTCATCGGCTCCAGGTGACTCGCGATGGCGAAGAAGTTGCGTGTCGCCTCGGGCGAGAATTCGCCGATACGTTCACGCAGCGCGGGATCCGTGTAGCTCTCGATCGCGATAATGTCGCGGTCCCTGAGGAAGGCCACGTACTTGGTAATAGCGGCATTGGCTCGCTGCTGGTATTCCTCTGCGCTCGTGACGGGCTTCAGTTCGGGTAGTCCGCGGTTGCGTTGCTCTTCCAGGCGCAACGCGGCATGAGCACGCGACAGCTCGCGCTTGAGCAACGTCACCTCGTATTCCCACGTCATCGGCACCAGGTGCACGTTGCGCAGGCTCCACGTGTAGGCGTCCTTGCCGATGCCAGAGGGCCCGTTCTTCGACGGTGCCTGTTGATCGAGCCAGCCGACGAAATCGAGCGTCGCCCGATGCGCATCGCGCAGCGCAGCCTTGACCTCCGTAGCCGCGTTGCCGGTCTTGCGCTCGAGCGCTTCGAGATCGGTTGCCTGCTTGCGCATCGTGCCGGTGCCCACGATCCACAGATCGCGCGCATTGCCAATGAGGTTGAGTCGCGCCTGCGCGAGCAATGGCGGAATGGTGCGCAACTCGCTGGCGAGGCGCTTCTGCGCAGCCGCATCGAGCGGGAAGGTGTACGTCCACAGGTCGATGCTGGCGTGGTTCTCGGGACCTTCGTGGGCCGGCGTATCGCTCTGCTCGGTGTAGATCGAGCTGTAGAAGGCCGGATCGCGTACCCAGGGTTTGAGCACATCGATGTAGAAATCGAGCCCGTTGATCTCTGCGCGCACCAGGTGATAGTCCACCTGCTGTTGCACCGGCCACGCGGCCGGATCGATGGCGGCGAGCCGGTCGCGATAGCTCTTCAATTCCTCGTGCCGGCGCGCGAAGGTCGCCGCCGTGTAGTCGGGCGCGCCGTCGCGCCACGGCGGCCGCTCGAATGCCCGCCAGTCGGCGAAGAGCTTTACGAGCTGCCCGTAGTTGCCAGCCATCGCGCCCTCCTCTGCCCCCGCCGATCCGATGACACCGCTCAGCACAGTTGCGAGAACCAACCGCGCCAGCAGTTGCCGCGCGCCGAGGTCATGCGACATGACGAGCCCCGTGAGAGTGCTGGATTGGGAGCGCGACGAGGTTACCGGCATCGCCGGTGCTCGTACAGCCGCGCCCGGACTCAAGCGCGGCCGGAGCCGGATACGGAGCGGTGTCGGCAGCGTATCGCCCACTGGTGGCGGGCGTGCAGCCGTTCGGATTCGTCTTCGGGCTCGAGCGGCTGCCGGTTGAGCAGCGCCTTCAATTCACCGTGCACGCTGGCAAGCGATGGATTGAGCTGCAGCAACGGCCGGTAGCGTGCCAGGAAGGACTCGTTGCTCAGGTCGCCCTGCCCGAAGAGCAGGCCGCGAATGTGCGCCGCGGCCACGGCGCGATCCGCCACGGATGGCACTTCGCGTTGCGCGAGCACGTGGTCGATCTCGGCCATCAACGATGACAGCCCCCGCAGCCAGGCCCAGCCCGGATCGTTGAGCAACCGGTCCAGCAGCGCGGCACCTGCCACACCGGGATTCGACTGGCGCTCGATATCGAGAATGTGCGAGTGCAACTGCTGCAGCAGGCGATTGAGCGCTGTGAGCTCGGCGACGGTTTCGGCGGTCATGCGATTCCTGGTGGCGTGGTCAACGGGCGAGGCACTCTGGGGACGCCAAGCGCACATTCAAGATTGCGGTCCCAGCCGGCGGATTCGGCCGCTGCCTGATAAGTGCTCTGCAGGAAGCTCAGCAACGTGTCGTCGGGAGAGCTCGCGTTGCGCACCACATCGTACGGCAACAGGAACTGCCCCAGCTCCTCGTGATAGTAAGCCTGTTCGGGAACCACCTTACTCTTCTCGAAGCCCGCCGGTTGCGGGTAGGCGTACGAGTAGAACGACGCCTCATCGACGCCGCTTCCTCCCGGCCAGAACCCGGCGCTGCTCACCTCGTGAGAGTACGCCTCACGCGCCACGGCCAGGGGCAGTCCGGGGGCACTCTTGGTGAGCAGCGGAGCAGGCCGGCCTGAAAACCGCGTCACCGCGAGATCGAAGCTGCCCCAGAAAAAGTGCACCGGGCTGACCTTGCCAAGGAAACCAGACCGGAACCGCTGAAACACGCGATCGATCTGCAATAGAGCTCGCCAGAAGCGCTCCACCGCCGCTGCATCGTACGCACGATGCACGCGATCCTCGTCGAAACGGACCGGGTCGGGCACTTCATTGGGTATTCGATCGATGCGTACTTCCAGACGACATTCCCGCAGCAAGGTCATGAGCGCTGCGTAGAACTCGGCCAACGGTTGTTCGACGAGGGGCATCGATTGCGTGGCGCCATCACTCACGCGCACCACGAGACGATGCGCCAGAAGATCGAATTCGATGTCGAAGACGCGATCGGCGTACGGGATCGGGCCTGTCGTGAGGCCGCGCGCGGTCAGGTATTCGGTCACGTGCCAGGAATGATTCACCCAGGGGGTCTGCGCGAGACGGATCTTGCCCACGATTTGCGCCCGCAACTGCAGATTCGTGCAGGTGTCGCGCCACGCGGCATACGGCAGAGCGGGCCAGGTCCTGTTTTCCACGGCTACTCTCCTTCCCACTTCTCTGGAATGACTCTACTGGACCACTTTCCGCACAGCACGATCGCATCGAGGTGTCCGGAATCGGCGACAAACAACCCGAAACCGCTGCCGGATCGCGACTTTCCGCCGGCCGCGCGTGATTCGGCGCACGGATACAGGGTTTCCCTTACGGTAGTGTCTGGCGCTCGAACTGGGCGGGGGCCCGCCACATGTGAGCGCACATGCCACGGTCGGAACACACCATCACGCAGCGACTCAGTCTGCTGCGCCCGGACAGCATCCGCAACAAGCTCCTGGTGTTCGCGATGCTCGCGACGCTCCTGCCGTCGCTCGCCACCGCGTGGTTCTCCTACCTCGAGAACAAACGTTCTCTGACCGCGAAGGCCTCGGAAGAGTTGCAGAGCGCCAGCATGCAGACCGCGCGGGAGCTCGACCTTTGGGCCAAGGAGCGCCGCTACGACCTGCGTGTCTTCGCGAGCTCGTACGAGGTCACCGAGAATCTCGATGAGATTCCCCGTGAGAACGGCCGCACGCTGCGCAGCGGCCGCGCCTACCAGCGCCTCACCGACTACCTCAATTCCGTCCGCGACCGCTTCGCCGACTATGAGCAGCTCCTGATCGTCGATGCGAACGGCCGCGTCGTAGCCTCGAGCGGCGAACCGGTCACCCAGGTCGCGCTGCCATCCGACTGGCGCGCCCAGTTGCGTGTCGATAACTTCCTGCTCGGCACGCCGCAGTGGAACGCGGAAGAGGCCAAACCCGAGATGCTGATTGCGGTGCCGATCGGCCCTGGCGGCGGACGCTTCGTCGGCGCGATCACCGCCAAGGTCGACTTGCAGACGCTCGCGGAAGCGTTGCAGGGATTTGCGCCCGGCGATTCCGGCGAAGTCTACGTTCTCAGAGACGATGGCACGCTGATCGTCAGCTCACGCGCGAAGGCCACGTCCGATGCCGGAGTGACGAAGCGCTCCATGGCGACCCTCCCGGCGGTCGACCAGGGAGCGACACCCGTGGACTTCACGAATGCCCGTGGTGAACGGGTCATCGGGAGCCTGCGGCGCGTGCCGGGGCTCGACTGGTTGGTCGTGGCCGAAATCCCCACGGCGGAAGTGTTCCGCCAGTTGGCTCACCTGCGCGATGTGACGTTGCTGATCGTCGCGGGGATGTTGCTCGCGGCTGCTGGAATGGGCTACGCGCTCGGCATCTTCATCGTGCGGCCGCTCGATCGGCTCACGCGCGGCGCCGCCAAGGTCGCGGCCGGCGACCTCGACGTCGACCTGCCGGTCGCGAAGGGTGGCGAGGTCTCCTACCTCACCGAGGTCTTCAACGACATGGTGGCGCGGCTGCGGTCCAGCCGCCAGGAGCTCGAGCGGCTCTCGGTCACCGATCCCCTCACCGGGCTCAACAACCGGCGCCGCATGATGGAGGTTCTCGATAACGAAGTGCGCCGCTCGCGCCGGCTCGATCACACGTTTGCCGTGTTGATGGGAGACGTCGACCGCTTCAAGCAATACAACGACGCGCACGGTCATCCGGCCGGCGACGAAGTGCTGCGACAGGTAGCCGGGGTCATGAGTGAGACGACTCGCGACGTCGACTTCGTCGCGCGCTATGGCGGCGAGGAATTTTTCGTGCTGCTGCCGGAGCTCAATGCCGACGGTGCCGCCGAGGTGGCGGAGCGCATCCGGGAGCGTCTCGCCGCGGATCCGATGCTGGGCCAGGAAGTGACCGTGAGCTTTGGCGTGGCCGAATTCCCCGCCAACGGCGACACCGCCGAGACTTTGATTTCAGCGGCCGACTCGGTGTTGTACCAGGCCAAGAAGAAGGGACGCGACCAGGTGGTGGTCGCCCGTGCGGCGGGCCGAGTTAAGGTCGTCGGCCAATGAGGCTGCGGTAAACCCAGCCGCGTCGCCCGGAATCGTCGGTGATTCTCACCCACTGGTCCGCGAAGGATTGACCCGTGAGCGCTGCCCCCGGGGGCAGGGTGAACAACACTTTGAAGTTACCGCCGGGGCCGTCACGCACGTTGGCACGGCTGGTCGTCTGCAGCTCGATAGGCAGCGCGAAGGGCACCTCACCGGGGCGTAACGATCCACGTTCCTCGCTCGCCAGTTGTCCGCGCGCCGTCGATGCCGCGCTCTTCGCCTGGTTGGCGAGATAGAGCGCACCGCCATAGTTCTGCTTGTCGAACTCGGCGGTGGATTGCTTCATGAGCTCGGTGATTTCCGCGCTGGCGGGAGCACCCGTAGCACGCAGCGACTGCAGTGCAATCTCCGCCTCCGCAATCCCGGATGCGGCCTCGGCGCGCGTCGCCAGCGACTGAAGCTTCGCCATCGCGCGCACGACTTCCTGGCGTGCATCGCCGAGCTGCGTTTGCAGATCCTTGATCTGCGCCTCCTTCTCGAGCAACCGCAGCTCGGTGCGGGCGAGCTGTTGCTCGAGCGCCGGATCGCGCACGACAGTGGGCTGGGGCTCAGGTGCCGGTTGGGCAACGGGCTGTTCGATCGGCGGCGGTGCCGGCTCCTCGGGCTTCCGTGCGCTGCTGCAGGCACTGATGGCAACGATCGCGAAAAGTGGGAGAGCGCGATGCACCGCCGCATGCTACCTACGCCCCTACCCTGTTGCATCTCTTGGCGTTACGAATCGTGAACTTGGACGCGTCCTACAGGACCCCATACCGCGGTGACCGGTGACAGCGCACGCCAATGGCAGGGTCGCGCAGCACGGGCTTAGAATGAATCTCCCGCGGGTGCGCGCCGGCACGCGGTCGCTGACGGAGAGAGATCCATGTTCCTGAGAAATTGCTGGTATGTAGCCGCCTGGGATCACGAGCTGATCGACGGCAAGCTCCTGCGACGTGTGCTGCTGGAAGACCCGGTGCTGCTGTATCGGGGTGAGAGCGGCAAGCTCGTCGCGCTCAACGATCGCTGCCCGCATCGCGGCGCGCTGCTCTCGCAGGGCCGCGTGGAAGGCGACGACATTCGCTGCATGTATCACGGCATCAAGTACGACGCGGGCGGCAAATGCGTGCAGATCCCGGGACAGGACATGATCCCGCCGAAGCTCAGGGTGCGCAGCTACCCGGTCGTCGAGCGCGGTCACCTGGTGTGGATCTGGATGGGCGATCCGGTCAAGGCCGACCCGGCGCAGATCGTCGATTTCCCGTACTTGAGCGATCCGAAGTGGAAGGGATTGCCAGCGTATCTGCACTACGACGCCAACTATCTCCTCATCGTCGACAACCTGAGCGATTTCTCTCACCTCGCCTTCGTGCATACGAAGACGCTGGGCGGATCCGAGGAGTACGCCTACCAGAGCAAGCCGGTCAGCATCGAGCGGCTCGAGCGCGGTTTTCGGGTCGTGCGCTGGCACATGAACAGTGACGCGCCGCCGTTCCACAGGAAGGTCATCAAGAACCGCACCGACAAGGTGGACCGCCGCAACATCGCGCAGATGCTGATTCCCGGCATCTTCTACATGGAGACGATGTTCGCGCCGGCAGGCCAGGGCGCGGAGAACGGTAACCTCGCCGGTGCGAAGCAGTACCGCAACTGCCAGTTCATGACGCCCGAGACGGAGCGCACGACGCATTTCTTCTGGGCCTACCTCAATGACTTCGAGGGCGACGACGCGAACGTCTCACGCTCGCTGCACGCGAGCCTCGTCGAGGGCTTCATGGAGGACA
>DATIEU010000231.1:0-7840 GCA_035455565.1 Steroidobacteraceae bacterium
GAGCCGGTCGCGGTGGCTGCGGCACCCGCCCCGCCGCCACCGCCGGCGGCAGCACCGGTGCCAACTCCGGCGCACGCACCGGCGCCACCGGCGCGCCCGGCCACCAAGGACTCGGGCCGCCATGCGCATGCACATGCGCGCACCGATGCGCGCAAGGGCGCGCGGCGCGATGGCAAGCAGGCGCATGGCGGCGGCGCGCGCGCGCGCACCAGCCCGGAGAAAGAGAAAACCGTGGTCGCCGACGCGATCCGTCTGCTCGGCTGGGGCCGCGAATGGCATGAGCTCCCCGATCTCATCGGCCGCATGGCGGACCGGCCGCCGGCAGCCGAGATCCGCCGCATCTTGCGCGACCACAAGCCGGCCATCGAGAAGCAACTCAAAACCTAGGAGCCCGCATGCATCGGCCCTCACCGTCGAACCCCGTACGAGTCCTGATGGCAATCGCATTGCTCGCCGGGTTGACGGCGGCGCTGGCACAGGAGAAGCCGCCCTCCAAGGCGGAACAGGCCATCAAGTACCGGCAGTCGGTCTACAAGGTGATCCTGTGGAACTTCGGCCCCGTCGCCGCCATGGCCCAGGGCAAGATTCCTTACGATGCCGCGGAATTCGCGCGCCGCGCCGAGCGCGTGGCGACCATGGCGCCGATGCTGCTGGAGGGCTATCCGGAAGGCACGGCCAGCGAACCCGGGATCAAGACGCGCGCGCGTCCGGAGATCTGGGAGAACAAGGCCGAGTTCGAGAAGCTGATGCACGACATGGAAAACAAGACCGCCGCG
Organism: Steroidobacteraceae bacterium; assembly: GCA_035455565.1. Lineage (GTDB taxonomy): Bacteria > Pseudomonadota > Gammaproteobacteria > Steroidobacterales > Steroidobacteraceae > DATBVX01. The sequence continues at coordinate 777 of DATIEU010000231.1, forward strand.
CTGGCGACAGTCGCCAGGGAGGGCGACTTCGACAAGTCAAAGGCGGCCTTCGGCGATGCGGCTGGCGCGTGCAAGGCCTGCCACGAAAAGTTCCGCACCGACTAGAAGAGAATGAGCGAGGGTTCCGGCGCGCTCACGATCACGCAGTAGAGAAGCGCCGCACAGGCCGCCGCGACCAGGAGCGCGCGCCAGAGCTCCGAGCCCGCGATCTCATCGGCGGGTGTGAGCCAGGGTTCGTGCTTGCGTCCGGTGAACATGGGGCCGATCAGGTTCACCCGGCGCAGCAGCGCATAGCCCAGCACCGCCGCCACGTGGATCCACACCGCAACCCACAAGAGCTTTGCGAGCAGCTTGTGCACGCGCGCCAGCGTGTCGCTGGTCGCATCGCTCACGTAGCCGTAGAGCGGCCCGGTGTTGGCAATGTCGTCGTTGGCGAAGAGTCCCGCACCGGCCTGAAGCAGCAGCAACACGAGAAACGCGAGCACCATGACCGCGCCCAGTGGATTGTGTCCGGGGTAGTGCGCGGCGCCATCCGGCTTGAAGAGTGAGCGCGCGTACCGCGCGATGACCGTGGGCGAGCGCACGAAACTCGCGAAGCGCGCATGCCGCGGGCCGACGAATCCCCACGCGATGCGCGATGCCGTGAGCACCAGCACTGAATACCCGAACCAGACATGCCAGGTGAACGCATCGAGCTTGTGAGTGAGCCACGAGCCGAGCACCGCCAGCGCGAGCGCCCAGTGAAAGACACGCACGGGCAGGTCCCAGATGAGTCGGCCGGGCGGTCGCGGTGCGCTTGCGGACATGTGAGGTGCTGCGTCGTGGCGCGCGATTCTATCAGCGGCCGCGGCTTGAATTTTCACCATCCGCTCGACACAATCGCCGCCCCAGAACAAGAGCCCCGGTATCGTTGCGGGATCGCTGCGGCGGGAACCGCCGTGTGACGTGGCAGTCTGAAGGGTCCCAATGATCGAGATCGCCCACCTGACGAAGCGCTACGGCGCCCTGACTGCGGTCGATGATGTGAGTTTCCGGGTTGAGCCGGGCGAGGTGCTCGGCTTCCTGGGACCGAACGGCGCGGGCAAGACCACGACGATGCGGATGATCGCCGGCTTCATCGCGCCGACAGCCGGACGCGCTGCCGTCTGTGGCCACGACGTGGAACAGGAACCCCTGGCCGCCAAGGCCTGCATGGGCTACCTGCCCGAAGGCGCACCGAGTTACGGCGAGATGACCGTCTCCGCCTTCCTCGAATTCATCGCCGATATCCGCGCGCTGACTGGCGAGCGCCGCAAGCAGCGCCTCCACGACGTGATCGAGCGCTTACAACTCGGCACGGTGCTGGGCCAGTCGATCGACACGCTCTCCAAGGGCTTTCGCCGCCGTGTGGGGCTCGCGCAGGCCCTCCTGCACGATCCACAGGTGCTCATCCTCGATGAGCCCACCGACGGTCTCGATCCCAACCAGAAACACGAAGTGCGCGCGCTCATCAATGCCATGGCGGCCGACAAGATCATCGTGATCTCAACCCACATCCTCGAAGAAGTGGATGCCGTCTGCAATCGCGTCGTCATCATCTCCAAGGGACGCGTGGTCGCGGACGAGAAGCCGCAGGCGATGGCGAGCCGCTCGCGCTATCACAACGCGGTCACTGTGGGCTTCACCAACGCTGCTCATCTCGAGGTGGCGCGTGCTGCGCTCGCCGCCCTGCCGGGCGTCGCCGCGGTGGAGCTGCGCGAGAAGGAAGTGCGCCTCACTGCGTTGCCGAAGTCGGGTCAGTTGATCCTGCCCGCGGTGAGCGAGCTCGCACGCCGCGAGCAATGGGGCGTGAGCGAGCTGCACCTCGAGTCCGGGCGGCTCGACGAAGTGTTCCGCAGCATCACGGAGGGTGCCTGATGCGCAACGTCGGCATCATCTTCCGCCGCGAGCTGGCGAGTTACTTCGCCACCCCGCTCGCCTACGTCTTCATCGTGATGTTCCTGCTGCTCACCGGCTTCTTCACCGCCAAGTTCGGCCACTTCTACGAGCGCGGCCAGGCGGACCTCGACTCCTTTTTCACGTTCCATCCGTGGTTGTATCTCTTCCTGATCCCGGCGATCGCCATGCGCATGTGGGCCGAGGATCGCAAGAGCGGCAGCATCGAACTGCTGATGACGCTGCCCGTCACGCTGTGGCAGGCGGTGCTGGGTAAGTTTCTCGCGGCGTGGTGTTTCGCGGGCATCGCCCTCGCGCTCACCTTTCCCATCTGGCTGACGGTCAATTATTTGGGCAACCCCGACAATGGCGCGATCCTCACCGGCTACATCGGCAGCTTCCTGATGGCCGGCGGGTTCCTCGCGATCGGCTCGTGTTTGTCGGCGGCGACGCGCAACCAGGTGATCGCCTTCGTGTTCACCGTGGCCGTGTGCTTCGTGTTCGTGATCGCGGGCTTTCCGCAGTTCCTCGATCTCGTGGGTGGCTGGGCGCCCGGGTGGCTGGTCGATGCGGTCGCCTCGTTGAGCTTCTACACCCACTTCCAGTCGATCTCGAAAGGCGTGATCGATCTGCGCGACGTGGTGTTTTTCGCGCTGCTCATCGGCTTCTGGCTCGCGGCCACCGGCATCGTCCTCGACATGAAGAAAGCGAATTAGCATGGCATTCGATTGGCGCAAGACTCTGCAGGGGCATCGCGGCAGCGGCGCGCTCACTCTCGTGGTGCTCGCGGTGCTCTTCATCGGTCTCATCATCCTGAGCAACTACGGGTTGCGCGGCCTGCGCGCCGATCTCACCGAGAATCGCCTGTACACGCTCTCGCCCGGCACGCGTCACATCATCGAAGGGCTGCAGGAGCCCATCAACCTGTACTTCTATTTCTCGCGCGAAACCGCCGGTGAGCGCGCCGCCGACATCAAGACTTACGGCGATCGCGTGCGCGAAGTGCTGGAAGAGATGGCGGCCCGCTCGCGGGGCAAGATCCGGCTCGAGACCATCGATCCGGAGCCGTTCTCGGAAGACGAGGACCGCGCCGGCGAGTTTGGCCTGCGCGCGATCCCCACCGGCACCACGGGTGAATCGTTCTACTTCGGGCTCGCGGGTACCAACTCGACCGACGGTCGCGCCAAGATCGAGCTCTTCAATCCGCGCCAGGAAGAGTTCCTCGAGTACGACATCGCCAAGGTGATCGTCGAGCTCGCGCGTCCCAAGAAGCCGGTCATCGGCGTGCTGTCGACACTGCCCATGGGAAGCGATTTCAACCCGATGACGGGACAGGCGAGCGAGCCCTGGGCGGTGACGTCGCAGCTCGAGCAGCTCTTCACCGTACGCACGCTCAACGCCGACGTCGCCAGCATCGATGCCGATGTCGACGTGTTGCTGCTCGTGCATCCCAAGGCGTTGACGCCCGCGACACTTTTCGCGATCGACCAGTTCGTGCTGCGCGGCGGCCGCGCGCTGATCTTCGTCGACCCGGAATCGGAAGCGGACACTTCCGGGCAGCAGCCGGGCAATCCGTTGGCCGCGATGGGCGCGAACCGCAGTTCCAGCCTCGAGCCGCTCTTCAAGGCGTGGGGCGTCGAATTCAATCCGCGCGAGGTGGTGGGCGACCAGAAGCATGCGCTCATGCTCGGCGGCAGGACCGGCGAGCCGCAGCGACACCTCGCCTTCCTCGGCTTCGACGCGTCCAACCTCGACAAGAAGGACGTCATCACGGCGTCGCTCGACAGCGTCAACTTCGCGACCGCCGGGCGCTTCAAGCGCGCCGAGAATTCGCCGCTCACTTTCGAGCCGCTGGTGCAATCGAGCGAGCTTTCCGGTCTCATCCCCGTCGAGCGGCTGGCGATGTTGATGGATCCCGGCACGCTGCTCGAAGGGTTTCAGCCCACGGGCGAGCGCTTTCTTCTGGCCGTGCGCGCCACCGGCAAGCTGAAGACCGCGTACCCCGACGGCAAACCGGCGGGCGAAGCGGGCGCGGCCCCCATCACCGCGCCCACGCTCAAGGAGTCGGCCCAGCCTGTGAACCTGGTGCTGGTGGCCGATACCGACATGCTCACCGACATGATGTGGGTGCAGCGCGAGAATTTCTTCGGCCAACGTTTTGCGCAGGCCTTCGCCAACAACGGCGACATGGTGCTGAACGCGGTCGACAACCTCACGGGCAATAGTGACCTGATCAGCATTCGCGGCCGGGCCACGTTCGTGCGGCCGTTCGATCGCGTCGAAGCGCTGCGCCGCGATGCCGAGGAACGCTTCCGCAGCAAGGAGCGCGAGCTGGAAGAGGAACTGCGTGCCACCGAACAGAAGCTCACGGCATTGCAAACCAGCCGCAACGACCAGTCATCGCTCATCCTCACACCCGAGCAGGAGCAGGAGCTCGAACGCTTCCAGCAACAGAAGGCGGGCATCCGCAAGGATCTGCGCGACGTCCGCCATGGCCTCGACCGCGACATCAAGCGACTCGGCACGGTGGTCGACGTCATCAACATCGCGCTGGTGCCGCTCCTGATCACGATCTTCGGCCTCGCGGTCTTCGTGTGGCGTCGCCGGCGCGCACGCGCAGCGACATGACGCGACAACGGTTCGTCACGCTCCTGGTGCTGGCGCTGCTGGTGATCACGGCAGCGATCTGGCTCAGCAGCCAGCGCTCACTGCGTCGCGATGACACCGCCGGCGCGCGGGCCCTGCCGGCGCTGTCCTCATCGCTCAATCAGGTGAGCGAAGTCCGCTTGGTAAAGGCGGGCGATGAGACCGCGGTCACGCTGAAACGCGCCGACAGTCATTGGCAGGTGGGTGAGCGGGCCGATTATCCGGCCGACAGCTCCAAGATCCGCAAACTCCTGATCGACCTCTCCGACCTCAAGGTCGTCGAACAGAAGACCGAGAACCCGGCGAACTACGCCGTGCTCGGTGTCGAGGATGTGAAAGAGCCGACCGCGAAGGGTGTGCGCGTCGATATTGCGGGCCTGGCGCAACCGGTGAGCCTGATCGTCGGCAAGAACGCGGGTTCACGCTCGAGCTACGCGCGGCCGGCGCAATCGGCGCAGAGTCTCGCCGTCACACCGTCGATTTCGCTCGATACGGATCCGAAGGAGTGGCTCGATCGATCGCTCCTCGACATCCCGGCCCCGCGCGTGCAACAGGTGCGCATTACGGATGCGAACGGCCACAGCTACGTGGCCAAGCGCGAGTCGCGGGACCAGGCCGACTTCACGGTGCCCGATCTGCCCAAGGGACGGAAGCTCACGAGCCCCACGATCGCGAACTCAGCCTCCACGGCGCTCGGTGCGCTCACCTTCGATGACGTGCGACCCGCTGCGGCGCCGCCAACCTCCCCGAAAGGCGTGGCCCGCGCTGAATTTCGCCTGTTCGATGGCACGGTCATCGAGATCACCGGCCGCAAGGACGGCGAGCATCATTGGATCCACGTGCAGCCGCGCTTCGACGAGGCGCAACAGCAGTTGTTTGCGGTTGCCGCGGCCCCGGCGGTGAGTGAAGCCGCGGACGCGAAAGCAGCAGATGCGAAAGCGCCACCGGTCGATGGCGAGGAAAAGCCTGCGGCGCCCAATGCCACACCGGCGCCTGCAGCGGAACGCAGGCCCGACGAGGTACGGGCCGAGGCCGAGAACTGGGCCAAGCGCTTCGCCGCCTGGGACTACGAAGTGCCAGGTTACAAGTACGACACGCTCTTCCGGCCGCTCGACGAGATCACGCAGAAGCCCTGAGGGCGCTGATGAGCGCCACCCTGCCCGAACCGGCCGGTGCCTCGAAATCCGACCCGTCCGCGCGTCCGGTCACAGCCGGCTTGTTCCGCCGGCTCGCCGCCCTCTCCTATGACGCACTGTTGCTCGCGGCGCTGCTGATGTTTGCGACCTGGCTGGTGCTCCCCCTCACGGGCGGCGAGGCCATCGCGGCGGAGTCGCCGCGCTGGGGGATGCTCGGCTACCGCCTGCTTCTCGGTGCCGTGATCGTCGCCTATTTCGGGCTCTTCTGGACACGCGGCGGGCAAACGCTCGGCATGCTCGCGTGGAAGATTCGCGTAGTGCGCGCCAATGGCACGCGGCTGCGCTGGCGCGATGTCTTCCTGCGGCTCGCCGCGGCCGTGCTCTCCTGGCTCCCGGCCGGATCGGGATACCTGTGGATACTGGTCGACCGCGAGCGACTCGCGTGGCACGACCGGTTGAGCGCGACGCGGGTCGAGAGATCGTAAGCGCCAGCCGCGGCGCAGGCCTTCAGCGCGTCCGCGCGACCATCACCGCGGTCATCAGCGCGAGCGCCGCAGTGGGAATCCATGCGAGCACGATCGGCTCGACGTCGAACACGATCGCGCCGCTTTCGAGCGTTCGCTGTACCAGGAAGAACACGATGCCGATGAGCACGCCGATCACGAGACGCGCCCCGGCGCCGGACGTGCGCAGCGGGCCAAACGCGAACGGCACGGCGAGGATCGCTACCAGAACGATCGCGCAGACGCGCGCGATGCGCGACCAGAAAGCGAATTCATACGTGCGCGTCTCGAGCCCGTTGGCCCGCAGGTGATTGACGAGCCGCAGCAGGTCGAGCGAGGGCAGCTGCCGTGGCTCACTCACCGCGAGCCCCAGAAAGCTGGGATCGGCGCGCGTCGTCAGCAGGCCTCGTGGCGTTCGCGTCGCCTCTATTCGCGCATCGTTGAAGCGTGTCTCGCGGTAGCCCTCGAGTTGCCACTGCCGTCCATCCTCGGCCACCGTGGCGCGCGCCGCCTGCGTGACGCTCGCGAGCTTCTGCGGCCCCTCGAAGCGGAACACGAACACGCCGCCGAACAGGTTGGCGCCGGTTTGCTCCTGGACACTGATCATCATGGTGCCGTCCTTGACCCACGCGCTGCCGGAGCTCGCGAAGCTCACATCGGCAAACTTGCTGAACACCTTCTGCTGGCGCGCGAACTTCTGCAGCGGCGGCGCGATGTACTCGCCGAGTGCCACCGCGGTCAGCATGAGAATAAGCCCGCCACCCGCGGCCCACGCCGCGACCCGCTTCACCGACACACCGGAAGCGCGCACGACCACCAGCTCGCTGCCGCGCGCGAGCGCACCGAGACCGAGGAGCGAGCCGAG
>DATIEU010000232.1:0-3088 GCA_035455565.1 Steroidobacteraceae bacterium
GCCGCACGTCGGGCGCGGCGGCTGGACCTGGTACACCGGTTCGGCGGGCTGGGCATACCGCGCCGGACTCGAGTGGATTCTCGGCTTTCGTCGACAGGGAAGTTCCTTTCTCGTGGCGCCCTGTATTCCGAAGCAGTGGCCTCGCGTCGAGATCGTCTACAAATATCACTCCACGCGCTACGAAATTCTGATCGAGAATCCCCGAGGGGTGAGCCGCGGCATCGCTCACGCCGAGCTGGATGGCAGGACACTGCCGGGTATCCCACCGCGGATAGCGCTGGTGGACGACGGCGAGACCCATAGCGTGCGGGTGCTCCTCGGAGAGTAGCCGCCGCGCCTGAGCGCTAGCAGCCTGCGTAAGTCGCTGCGCTGATCGAGAAGGCAGCGGAGAAGTTGAGTTCGGAAAAAGTAACACCCCCGACAACTTCGTCGAAGTGCCAGAAGCGGACATGCCTGCGCGCTAGATGCCATCTGTACGAGAGCGCACAGACAGCGTGCATGAAAGCAAACACACTTCCATCCTCAATATTAACCACTCCTGAAGCGGATATGCGCAACGGACAATCCTCTCTACCAAGGAGGGCCACGCATGACGATCGATGAAGTGCAGCACACCGGCGCCCGCAGGCCTGTTGTTCAACGATGGAGAATTATAATGTCCGTGGTATCTGGCCTCACCTTACCTGCCGCGCACGCCAATGCTCAGACAGCTACACCGACCGACGACAACGCCACCCGTCCCTTCCGGGTCAGCATCCCCCAGGCGGCACTCGATGACCTTTTTCGGCGCGTGCGCGCAACGCAGTGGCCCGAGAAGGAGACCGTTTCAGACCAGTCTCAGGGCGTACCGCTCGCCGCTATGCGGGAGCTTGCCCGCTACTGGGCGACGGACTACGACTGGCGCAAGGTCGAGGCGCAACTGAACGCGCTGCCGCAATTCGTGACCCGGATCGATGGCCTCGACATTCATTACATCCACGTTCGTTCGAAACACAAGAATGCGTTACCGCTCGTCGTCAATCACGGATGGCCCGGCTCGATCATCGAGCAACTGAAGATCATCGGTCCGCTCACCGATCCAACGGCGTTCGGCGGCCGGGCAGAGGACGCCTTCGATGTCGTGATTCCGTCGATGCCGGGCTACGGTTTCTCCGGCAAGCCGACGACGACCGGCTGGGGCCCCGAGCGCATGGGCCTGGCCTGGGATGTGCTGATGAAGCGCCTCGGATACACCCGCTACGTCGCCCAGGGCGGCGATTGGGGGGCATTCGTCGTTGACCAGATGGGCTTGCAGGCGCCAAAGGGATTGCTCGCCATCCACACCAACATGCCTGCTGTGGTTCCCAATGACATCAACACTGCTCTCAGCCGCGGCGATCCGGCGCCAGCGGGTCTCTCGGCCGACGAACAACGCGCGTGCGACCAGCTGGCTCGGACATTCAAGCAAGTCGAATACGCAAGAATGATGGCTGCGCGCCCGCAAACCTTGTACGGCATCGCGGATTCACCCGTCGGCCTGGCAGCCTGGCTTCTCGACCACAACGATGCTGGCGGCCAGCCCGCCGCAGCGGTGGCCTCGGCTCTGAACCGGACCGCGAGCGCCACGGGCGAACTGACGCGTGACGAGATCCTCGACAACATCACGCTCTATTGGCTGACTAACACAGGCGTCTCTGCCTCTCGGCTCTATTGGGAGTACAGGGGCGGTTTCTTCAACGCCAAGGGTGTCTCCATTCCGGTCGCGGTGAGCGTCTTCCCTGGCGAGCAATATGAAGCCCCGCGGAGCTGGACAGAACAGGCGTATCCCAAGCTCATCCACTACAACAAGGTCAGCAAGGGCGGCCACTTTGCGGCGTGGGAACAGCCGCAACTGTTCTCCGAAGAGGTCCGTGCCGCGTTTCGATCACTGCGCTGAGCGTGCGTCGTCATCCCCGGCGGCACTCGCATCGCACTGATCGGACAAGGGAGAAGAAGCCATGAAGCGCGGTTGGACACTTGTCGCACTTCTCATCGGAGGAACAATCGTCATGGGACAGACACAAGCACAAGCGCAGACAGAGGGCGGCGCCGACGCCATCCGTCCCTTCCACGTTCACTTTCCTGACGAGGCGCTCGCCGACCTGAAACGCCGCATCGCGGCGACACGCTGGCCCGAGCGGGAGATCGTCACGGATCAGTCGCAGGGCGTGCAGCTCGCGACCGTGCAGAAACTCGCTCGCTACTGGGGGACCGAGTACGACTGGCGCAAGTGCGAGGTGAAGCTCAATGCGCTGCCGCAATTCATCACCCAGATCGATGGGGTCGACATTCATTTCGTTCACGTGCGTTCGAAGCAGCCGAATGCGTTGCCGATGATCGTCACGCACGGCTGGCCGGGCTCGATCATTGAACAGTTGAAGATCATCGATCCACTGACGAATCCCACGACACATGGCGGGAGCGCATCGGACGCTTTCGATGTCGTGATTCCCTCGCTTCCGGGCTACGGATTTTCGGGCAAACCCACGGAGGTCGGCTGGGATCCTATCCGCGTCGCAAAAGCGTGGGTCGTGCTGATGAAGCGTCTCGGGTACAAACGATTCGTGGCGCAGGGCGGCGACTGGGGGAATGCGGTCACGGAGCAGATGTCCCTGCTGGGAACTCCGGAGTTGATCGGGATCCACACCAACATGCCTGCCACCGTACCCAACGACATCAACACCGCGGCGCTTGCCGGCGCGCCGGCGCCATCAGGCCTCTCAGCCGACGAAAAGCAGGCGTACGACCAGCTCGCGTATTTCTACAAGCACGGCCTGGGCTACGCCAACGAGATGTCGAACCGCCCACAGACGCTGTACGGGATCGGGGATTCGCCGGTCGGCATGGCCGCCTGGATGCTCGACCACGACGCGCAGAGCCTCGCTCTCATGACGCGCGTCTTTGACGGTCAGCGTGAGGGGCTAACGCGCGACGACGTGCTCGACAACGTCACGCTCTACTGGCTCACGAACACGACTGTCTCTTCGGCGCGTCTATATTGGGAAAGCAAGCTCCCCTTCTTTACCCCGAAGAACATCCCGATTCCAGCCGCGGTGAGCGCCTTTCCGGA
>DATIEU010000233.1:0-2121 GCA_035455565.1 Steroidobacteraceae bacterium
GAGCGCGGCAGCTACCACGGGAGCCGTGCGCCGCCCGGGCAGCGTGTGCAGGATCAGTGCGTGCAGCGTAATGAGGATCGCGCCGAGCGCGACCAGGAACGACACGCTCCCCGCCGCCGCTCCACCGAGCGCTTGCAGGGAGTCACGCCAGAATTGCAGGTTGTAGAAGAGGAGCAGCGTCGCCGAGGCGGCCACCGAAAAGCCGAGACGTGAGGCGCCCAGGAGCGCCCGCGTGCGGCGGTCGAGAAGACGCACGATCCGGAGCGTGCTGTGGAGCGAGCTTCGGGTGCGGGCGCGAGTCGAGCCGGGAGCGGGCGCATAGCCCGTCAGCGTATTGTGAAAAAGACTGGATCTGAGCGTGTCCAACAGCCGTTGGACGGCTGAAAACGTTCAAACCAGTCGCAACCCTGGGCGGGCCGGGTACGGCGCTTACTTGTCGATGCCCTTCCGGGCGCGCGTCAACATCACATCGCGCGCATACGTGTACGCAGCGTGGAGCGCCTGCAGCTCCTGGGTGATCTCGCCAGCGCTCTGACGCGCAATGCCCTCGCGCGCCCATTCGAAGCAGACGGCGAGCTGCGTCTGCGCGTCGGCCGGCAACTGGTCGCGAAGCCAGACCACAGTGCGATAGACCGCTTCCGCGCTCGAATGGCCCTCGGCCTTGGCCTGCGCAACCCGCGCCCTTCGCACCCCGCTCGCATCGACATCGTCCTTGACGTGGCGGTGCACGGCTGTCGAGGCCAGGTCCTCGTCGTCGTCGACGTTCATGCGCGATGGGTCCGGTTGCCAGGACGAAGCGAATCATGCTCTTTGGCGGAACTTGTGCAAATTGCCCTTAGGTGAGGCATCACGCTTCCCTGCTTACAAAATTGTTTTTGCACAGGATATGCACCGGCCAGTCGCGCTACGCTAGCTGCATGGAAAAGGTGGAGACGTTCGAGGTCGAAGGCGAAGTGGTGTGGCTACTGGCCAGTGACAGCAACAGCCGCTTCGCCTGCACCTGCCGCGAATATCACCAGCCGACCTGCCAGGCGCCTTACGGCCACTGTCGCCACATCATCATGATCTCGAGCCGTCTCGCGGGCCACCCCGTCACGCCGCCGCCAACTCACACGGCGACGGTTCTCGAATTCCGGCGCCGTTAGGCGCCCGCCGCTGCAACAGCGCAGGCACGTTCCGCGAGTGTGACGGAGTCCGTGCCGCACAATGGCGCGCGCACGGCTATACTGCGCGGCGCCTCTTGCGGAGGAATCAGCTTGCTGACGCACCGGCGCTCGCGGCACGTCGAGCGTTCCCGCCAACAACCTGCGAGTCGGGACCCGCGATTCACGCTGCACCACTTGGGAAAGGCATGCATGGCCATCGCCCTGGTCGGCTGTGGAACGGCGCAAGCGCAGATGCGCGATCCCACTCTCACCTTCTACGTCGCGGAGGTTTCCGGCGAGGAAGGCTGGGAGGACGTCATGATCAACCCGGTTCTGAGCGACTACGTCAACTCGTATCTCGCCGTGACCGCGTTGTCCGGTACCTACGCCAGCTATCGCGCCGATCGATTGCACCTCGAGGCCGAGGGCCAGATCGCCTACAACTTCGGCGAGCAGCACCACTGGGAATTCAACGTCGTGCCGCTGCTGGCCCGCTGGCGCTGGCCCGCGTGGCGAGGCGCTTACGCAACGTCGGCCGGTTTTGGACTTGGCCTGTCGTACGCGACGCATCTGCCGCCCGTCGAGGTGGAGCTCGAGGGGACGAGCGAGAAGCTGCTCATCTACTGGGTGGCCGAGTTCACCGCCGGACCGTCAGATGCACCCTGGTCAGTATCCGTGCGACTCCACCATCGCTCCGTGGCCTATGGGCTGCTCGGCGAGGAAGGTGGCATGAACGGCGTCGGGCTGGGGCTGCGCTACCAGTTCTGATCCTGGAGGCGTGGAGCGGAATCGAACCGCTGTACGCGGCTTTGCAGGCCGCTGCATGACCACTCTGCCACCACGCCGCGCATCACTCGGGAAGAAAAAACCCCGGAGGGGCCGGGGTTTCGTGAGTGATTCTGGAGCGGGAAACGAGGCTCGAACTCGCGACCTCAACCTTGGCAAGGTTGCGCTCTACCAACTGAGCTATTCCCGC
>DATIEU010000234.1:0-3714 GCA_035455565.1 Steroidobacteraceae bacterium
GCCTACGGCTGGCACGTGATTCGCGACCTCGACGGCCACGACGCCGAAGCGGTGCGCCGCGCGATCGAGGAAGCGCGCCGCGTGACGGATCGGCCGTCGATGCTCTGTTGCCGCACCATCATCGGCTGGGGCGCGCCCAACAAGCAGGGGACGGAGGCCACCCACGGTGCCCCGCTCGGGGCGGCCGAGGTGGCCGCCGCGCGGCAGACGCTCGGCTGGAAGCACGAACCCTTCGTGGTGCCGGACGACATCCGCGCGCAATGGGATGCGCGCGCCCGGGGGCGCGAGCGCGAAGGCGAGTGGCAGCGCACGCTGGAACGTTATCGCAAGGCACACCCGGAGCTCGCCGCGCAGTTCGAGCGACGCATGCGCGGCGAACTGCCGGAGAATTTCCGCGCCGCGGCTGAGAGCTGCATCGAAGCCGCGGTCAAGCAGGCCGCGAACGTTGCCACACGCCAGTCCTCGCAGACGGCATTGAACGCGCTCGGCCCGTCTCTGCCCGAGCTGATCGGCGGCTCCGCGGATCTCACCGGCTCGAACAACACGCTGCGCAAGGACTCACGCACGCTCGACGCGGAGCACGCGGACGGCAATTACATCTATTTCGGCGTGCGCGAATTCGGCATGTCCGCGATCCTGAACGGCATCGCATTGCATGGCGGCTTCATTCCCTACGGCGGGACCTTCCTGACGTTCTCGGACTACGCGCGCAACGCCGTGCGCATGAGCGCCATCATGAAGCAGGGCACGATCTTCGTGTACACGCACGATTCGATCGGCCTGGGCGAAGATGGACCGACGCACCAGCCCGTCGAGCACCTCGCGAGTCTGCGGTTGATCCCAGGCATGACGCTGTGGCGGCCGTGCGATGCGGTCGAGACAGCAGTCGCCTGGGTGGCGGCGATCGAGCACCGCGATGGACCCACGAGCCTCGCGTTGACGCGCCAGTCGGTCCCGCACCAGCCGCGCAGTGCCGCGCAGGTCGCGGCGATCCGCCGCGGCGGCTACACGCTGCTCGATTGCGAGGGCGTGCCGGAATGCATCGTGATCGCGACGGGCTCGGAAGTCGGCCTCGCCGCGGAAGCGGTGCGCGAGCTGCACAAGCGCGGCCGCCGCGTGCGGCTCGTGTCGATGCCGAGTTGCGAAGCCTTCGCGCGCGCCGAGGCGAGCTACCGCGAGCAGGTCCTGCCGGCCGGCGTGCGCAAACGCGTGGCCGTGGAAGCGGGCGTGTCCGCGTACTGGAAGCAGTTCGTGGGTCTCGATGGCCACGTGATCGGTATCGACCGCTTTGGCGCCTCGGGCAAGGCGCCCGACCTGTTCAAGCACTTCGGGTTCACCGCGGGACGCGTGTTGGAAACAGTCGAGGAACTTATCGGACCGCGCTAGCGCTAGCGCGTCGTCATCAGCTGGAGTTGCACCATGGCGATCAAGATTGGCATCAATGGCTACGGCCGCATCGGCCGCAACGTTCTGCGCGCGCTGTATGAGGCGAAGCGGCAGAAGGAGCTCGAGATCGTGGCGCTCAACGATCTCGGCGACGCCAACACCAACGCGCACCTCACCCGCTACGACACGGTGCATGGCAAGTTCCCGGGCGAGGTCAAGGTCGATGGCGACTCGATGGTCGTCAACGGCGATCGCATCCGCGTGCTCGCCGAGCGCGACCCGGCGAAGCTCCCCTGGGGTGACCTGGGCGTCGAGATCGTGCTCGAGTGCACCGGTCTCTTCACCAGCAAGGCCAAGGCGGGCGGGCACCTGAAGGGTGGCGCCAAGAAGGTGGTGATTTCCGCGCCGGGCGGCGAGGACGTCGATGCGACCATCGTGTACGGCGTCAACCATGACGTGCTGAAAGCGAGTCACACGGTGATCTCGAATGCCTCCTGCACCACCAACTGTCTCGCGCCCGTGGTGAAGGTTCTGCACGACAAGATCGGTGTGCTGAGCGGCATCATGACGACCGTGCACGCCTACACCAACGACCAGGTGCTCACGGACGTCTATCACTCCGATCTGCGCCGCGCACGCTCGGCGACCATGTCGATGATCCCGACCAAGACCGGCGCCGCGGCCGCGGTTGGCCTGGTGCTGCCACAGCTCAAGGGCAAGCTCGACGGCTTCGCGGTGCGCGTGCCGACCATCAACGTCTCGCTGGTCGATCTCACGTTCACTGCCGCCCGCAAGACTTCGATCGCAGAGATTCACGGGCTGATGAAGGATGCCGCGGGCGGATCGCTCAAGGGGATCCTCGCCTACAGCGATGGTCCGCTGGTGTCGGTCGACTTCAACCACGACCCTGCTTCCTCGACCTACGACGCCACGCTCACCAAGGTGATCGAGGGGAATCTCGTCAAGGTGTGCGCCTGGTACGACAACGAATGGGGTTTCTCCAATCGCATGCTCGACACCACGCTGGCCTGGGCTAATGCTCGCTGAGCAACTGCTCGCCGCAACGCACGGTGGGAGGCACGACATGAAAGTCTTGCGCATGACGGATCTCGACCTGCGCGAAAAGCGCGTCCTGATCCGCGAAGACCTCAATGTGCCGGTGAAGGATGGCCAGGTGACGAGTGACGCGCGCATACGCGCCTGCCTGCCGACTATCCAGTTCGCGCTCGATGCCAACGCCCGCGTAATGGTGCTGTCACATCTCGGCCGGCCGGAGGAGGGCACCTGCAGCGAGGAGTTCTCGCTCAAGCCAGTCGCCGCGCGCCTGGCGGAGCTCCTCGGGCACCGCGTGCGCTTCGAGCAGCATTGGCTCGACGGCCTGATCTGCAAGCCGGGCGAAGTGGTGTTGTGCGAGAACGTGCGCTTCAACAAGGGCGAGAAGAAGAACGATGACAACCTGGCGCGGCGCATGGCAGCGCTCTGCGACATTTTCGTAATGGATGCGTTCGGTACCGCGCACCGCGCCGAAGCGAGCACGCACGGCGTGGCGCGCTTCGCGCCGATCGCCTGCGCGGGTCCGCTGCTCGTCAACGAGCTGCAGGCTCTCGAGACGGCGTTGCAAAAACCGGCGCGGCCGATGATCGCGATCGTGGCGGGCTCGAAGGTCTCGACCAAGCTGACCGTGCTCGAGTCGCTCCTCGCCAAGGTCGATCAGCTGATTGTCGGCGGCGGCATCGCCAATACCTTCCTGGCGGCGGCCGGCTTCCCGGTCGGCAAGTCGCTGCACGAAGCGGACATGATCGACATTGCACGCAAGCTGATGGAGGAATCGAAGAAGCGCGATACGGCGATTCCGCTCCCCACCGATGTCGTGGTGGCGCGGGAATTCTCGGCGAGCGCCGAGGCCGACGTGAAAGCGGTGAGCGACGTCGAGCCCGACGACATGATCCTCGACATCGGCCCCGATACCGCAGAGCGGTTCGGCAAGCTCATCGGCCGGGCAGGCACCATCGTGTGGAACGGGCCAGTAGGCGTGTTCGAGTTCGATCAGTTCGGCGAGGGCACGCGCACGCTCGCGCACGCGATCGCGAGCAGCCCGGCGTTCTCGCTCGCCGGTGGCGGCGATACGCTCGCGGCGATCGAGAAATATGGCGTGGAGGACGGCATCTCCTATATCTCCACCGGCGGCGGGGCATTTCTCGAATTCGTGGAGGGCCAGACGCTCCCCGCGGTCGCGATACTCGAAGAACGGGCGCGGTGACATGCAGCGGCGCACCAAGATCGTAACCACGCTGGGGCCCGCCACCGACGATCCGCACGTCTTTGCCG